>CBFHUY010000063.1:0-10316 GCA_965658885.1 Hydrogenovibrio sp. | reverse complement strand
GCCAATGCCAATACCACCGTCATAAAGAACCATGCAAGATTGCCAAATTGATCCAAGCCCGTTTTAGCCACTGAAGCAGCCACCAGCCCAAACACCCCTAGCGGTGCAAACTTCATCACCCAGGCGGTAATCAGCATCATCACGTCAAAGATACCTTGCCAAAAGTGGTTTAAGGTTTCCTTTGCAGGCCCTTCAATGCGTGTCATAAAATATCCAAACAACAAACTAAAGAAGATCAACCCCAGCATTTGACCTTGCGCCGCTGCATCCACGACATTGACGGGGATCATTCTCAAAAAGATATCGACCACATCGCCAGCCGATTTCCCTGCTACGGCAGACATCACCGCTTCATCCGATTCCAAGACAGGGGCGGCTTCACCTGACACGCCAGGCTGAATCACATTCACCAACACCAAACCAATCATAATGGCAATAAAACTGGTGGCAATATAGTAGAAAATGGTTTTCGCCCCTAAGCGTCCAAAACCGCCTTGGCTACCGACATTCGCAACACCGGTAATAATCGCCGACACCACCAAAGGCACCACAATCATTTTCAATGCATTTAGGAAAAGCGTTCCCACGAACGTATAAATCGCTAACCAACTCACCCCCAACAATTGCGCTTCTGTCCCTGTCCATACGCCCATAACAACGGCTAATAACAAGGCAATCAATATTTGCCAGTGGAGTGCTAACTTCATAGGTATTCAATCCTTAGGTGATTTTGAAATATTCGGTGAGAAACAACCAGGCCTGCAAACAGAAGTCATCAAAATATCCTGATACCCCATTGTTTATCCGACCTGATTATACAAAAAAAGCACCCAAAGGTGCTTTTACTGAGCATGGAATGCCATCAAGCCATATCAGGGCATTGATACCAAGCTTGATATGGCCCCATATTGTAAACGGCCCCAAATCCAAAAGACTGCAAAAGCTGCATCGCCATTTGTGACCGACTGCCAGAACGGCAAAACACGATGACCGGCAAATCCTTATTCAGTTTGGTTTCAGCGGTAATATGAATTTCATGCAAAGGTAAATTCATCGCCCCCGGCAATTGACTCATTGCAAACTCTTCAGGCGTTCGCACATCAACCAATTGTGCATTTTGTTCTTTAATTAATCGTTTTACTTCTTCACACTCTGTAAACATCACTACCACGCTCTTAATTTCTAAATGGGGAAAATATATCGAAACAGACTAGAAAAAGCCAGTTTGCAGACCCCAAATAATTATTATGGCATAACAAGCTGCCATTATATCGTCTAGCATAATGCCAAAACCACCGCTGACTTGTTGGTCAGCCCATCGAATTGGCCAAGGTTTTAAAATATCAAAAACTCGAAAAAAAACAAAGGCCAGCCCCCAATAAAGCCATGATTGTTCCGGTAAGCAAATCAACACTAACCAAATGCCAACAAACTCATCCCAAACAATCCCACCATGGTCATGCACGCCGATTGCATCAGCAGAACGACCACAGATGGCTGAGCCCATTACCGTTCCCGCAATCAATAACGCCCAAGCCGCCAGCGGTAGCCAAACTAATAGAGGCACAAAAAGCACTAACCCCAATAGGGTTCCGACCGTGCCCGGTGCTTTCGGCGACAACCCCGACCCAAAACCAAACCCCAGCAGCATGACCGGAGAATTCAATAGGTCGCGGAAACGCGGAACTGGATTCATTTCAAGCGCTTTTTCGCTGCTGTTCTCAAACGCAAAGCATTCAATTTAATAAAGCCTTCGGCATCTTTATGGTCATAAGCACCGCCATCTTCTTCAAAGGTGGCAATCGCTTCATCAAATAGACTGTTTTCTGAGGTACGGCCGACCACGATCACATTGCCTTTATAGAGTTTCAAACGAACTTCACCAGAAACATAAGTTTGCGATTGATCAATCAAGGCTTGCAACATTTCACGCTCTGGACTAAACCAAAAACCGTTATAAATCATTTCGGCATATTTTGGCATTAACTCATCTTTTAAATGCGCGGCATTTCGATCTAAGGTTAAAGACTCCATCGCACGATGGGCTTTCAACATAATGGTGCCCGCTGGGGTTTCGTAACAACCGCGAGCTTTCATGCCCACAAACCGGTTTTCAACCAAGTCATCACGACCAATACCGTTTTCACCACCGACCTTGTTTAGATATTCCATAACCGTTGCTGGAGACATGGCTTCACCATTAATCGAAACAATATCCCCTTTGTCATATCCAATTTCTATATAGGTCGGTTGATCTGGGGCTTTTTCAGGCGAAACACTCCATAGCCACATATCTTCTTCTGGCTCATTGGCCGGATCTTCGATAATGCCACCCTCATAAGAAATGTGTAATAGGTTTGCATCCATTGAATAAGGCGATTTTTTGCCCTTTTTCTTTTCAATCGCAATATTGTGTTTTTCAGCATACGCCATCAGCTTTTCACGTGACAACAAATCCCACTCACGCCAAGGCGCAATCACTTTGACATCCGGCATTAATGCATAAGCATTTAATTCAAAGCGTACCTGATCATTTCCTTTACCGGTCGCGCCATGCGAAATCGCATCGGCACCCACTTCTTGAGCAATTTCAACCAATCGTTTTGAAATCAATGGCCGTGCAATGGAGGTTCCAAGTCGGTATTCCCCTTCATAAATCGCATTGGCACGCATCATCGGGAACACAAAATCACGTGCGAATTCTTCACGCAAATCTTCAATGTAAATTTCCTTAATGCCCATGGCCTGTGCTTTAGCACGTGCAGGTTCAACTTCTTCACCCTGACCAATATCGGCAGTAAAGGTCACCACTTCACATTGATATTCATCTTGCAACCATTTTGCAATAATCGAGGTATCTAACCCTCCAGAATAGGCCAACACGACTTTTTTAATATCCGACATTCTTTTCTCCTAATCGACTGATCTGTCATGTGTTTTTGACAAATCCTAATTTCTAATTCGGTTGTAAGGGTGAATTTCAATCCACTCTCAATAATTGCGAGGCATTATACCTTAAACCTAAGTGTTTTTTTGAAATGAACATCGCCTCAACCACAGAATCCTTTTATAATACGCCCAATCAAAATGCTTGAGTCAATCAAGCCTAACTTAAGGAAACCCCATGCGTTTTTTTGACAGCTTAAAAGTGATTCCACAATACTTTATTCCCAAGCAGTTGCTTTCTGAAGGCATGCATTGGTTAATGCAGGTAGAAGTGCCGTGGATTAAAAACACCATTATCAAACTGTTAACCAAACTCTATAAAATCGACATCAGTGAAGCCGAAAATGAAGATATTGACGCCTATCCACACTTTAACGCCTTCTTTACCCGCGCACTGAAAGCCGACGTTAGACCGATAGACGATCACCCTCAAAACTGGTGTAGCCCAGTGGATGGTGTGGTCAGCCAGTCCCACCCGATTCAGGGCAATCAACTGATTCAAGCAAAATGTCACGACTATACACTGGAAGCGCTTTTGGGCGGTGATATCAGCTATGCACAAAACTTTATCAATGGCGATGCGGCTGTCATCTACTTGTCTCCCAAAGATTACCACCGCATTCACATGCCAACTGATGCCCGACTGCTGTCAATGACCTATGTGCCGGGTGACCTTTTTGCCGTTAACCCTGCGACCGTGCGCTCTATTCCAGGGCTTTTTGCTCGCAATGAACGTCTCATCATTCGCTTTAAAAACGAACATGGTGATTTCTGTTTGATTATGGTGGGGGCAATTTTTGTCGGCAGTATGGAAACCGTGTGGGAGGGGAAAATCACCCCAGAATATGGCCCAACCATCCGACATTGGGACTACCAATCAGACAATCTGCATTTTCAAAAAGGTCAGGAAATTGGCCGTTTTAATATGGGTTCAACCGTCGTCCTTCTTACCCCGGCAGAAAAAATGCCCAGCTTAGGACAAATCACACAAAATACCTCTATCAAAATGGGCGAAATACTGGCACAATATAGCGACAATTTAACTGAAAATGAACTCTAAAGGACACTTTCCTATGAAGATGGTCACTTCCATTATTAAACCATTTAAACTAGACGATGTACGTGAAGCACTCCACGATATCGGCGTTCACGGCATGACTGTGATTGACGTTAAAGGCTATGGTCGTCAAAAAGGTCACACAGAAATGTACCGTGGTGCGGAATATGTCGTGGATTTTTTGCCAAAGTTAAAGATTGAAATCGCGGTCAGTGAAGATAAGGTTGACCAAGTGATTGAAGCCATTGTCCAAACGGCTCAAACTGGCAAAATTGGTGACGGTAAGATCTTTGTTACCCCAATTGAACAAACAGTGCGTATTCGTACGGGTGAAACTGGACCGGAAGCACTTTAAGCACCTCACCCACCTAAAAATGACCAGGCCTGGTCGTTTTTAGGTGAAACACTCTAAACCACTCAAGCTTCATTCAACGCCAAATAGACGCCCCAACATGATTGATTTGTCGCGTTTTATGAACCGACTCGCCGAGCGGAATCACTTCCCAATTCCAAGCCAAACCTGCCTCTGGCAAAGTAATATCCCAAGCGGGATCAAACTCATCGATCAAAGCGCCTTCGGCGTCATACTCTGTTATCTGACGATCTGCGATTAAGCATTTCACTCCCGAATAGTCGTTTAACTGCTTCAAGTGCGCTTCAATCATGGCTTTACCCATCTGATCAGCCGCATCATCCCCCAATCCAAAGCGTTCCATTAACCAACGCACCGGAATTAACGGCAATTGGGTGGCCAAATTCAGCGACACCACCATATCCACATCCGCTAACGAATCAGGAAGCCAGTAGTTATCGTAAACCAGCGTTGTTTCGCCAGCATAGACTTGCAGTAAAACGCCCGACACGTCAGCTTCCACTAACGTCACATTGGCATAATGCTTAGCCAACTGCTTCGCGGGCTTTAAAAAGACCAAATCGACTAAAGAAACGGATTGAAATTGTTGGCTGAGTTGCGCTAACGGAATATCTTCTAGTGACCCCGCCCCCATGACCACCAAATGACGGTGTTGTTGGCACTGGGCGGCGGCCTCTAAAATGGCATTTTGACAAGCTTGAAAATGATTTTGCCAACTAGGGTAACAACGTTTATGACGCGCTCGCATCGCAATGGCTTCACTTAAATACCCCATTTTTCGGACATAGGGTAAACAGGGCGTAGAAAGATAGGTCAGCCACTCAGCCAACATGCGATAGACCGCTCATTGAATCAATCATCCATCCCCAACGCTTGGGTTTTACGCGTTAAGGTATTTCGACCCCAGCCCAATAGCTGTGCCGCTTTTTGGCGATGATTCATGCTGGCATGCATCGCCACTTCAATTAACACCTTTTCAAAACGCTTTTCAGCTTCCGTGTGTAATTCAGTTTTGCCATTGGCTAAAAACTGGGTCGCCCAAACTCTGAGCGGTGTTTCCCAATCTTCAACCGAAGAGCCTGCCTCAACCTGTTCGCTGGCAGAGGTTTCAAAGCCCTGCTGAAGCTCCAAAGGCAAATCTTCAGTATGGACAATCTTATCGGGTGCCATGATCGTTAACCAGGTACACAAGCTGCGAATTTGTCGAACATTCCCCGGCCAACTCAGTCCCACCAAGAATTTTTCCAATGATTTACTGAGCCGTTTTTCTTCCAGACCATAGGCTTTCGCCTCTTCAGCCAAGTAGTAACGGACGATTGGTAAAATATCTTCTTTACGTTCGCGTAATGGCGGCACCTTAATACGAATCACATTTAGACGATACAATAAATCTTCCCGGAAGCGCCCTTCTTTCACCAGTTTCTGCATATTTTGGTGGGTAGCCGCCACGATCCGCACATCGGTTTTAATCGGCGTTTTGCCCCCCACTCGATAAAAAGTGCCATCATTTAAAACACGCAACAAGCGGGTTTGTAAATCAACCGGCATATCACCAATTTCATCTAAAAATAAGGTTCCGCCATTGGCCTCTTCAAAGCGCCCCACCCTTTGGGTATGTGCGCCGGTAAAAGAACCTTTTTCATGACCAAACAATTCCGACTCCAGTAGGTCTCTTGGAATCGCTGCGGTATTAATCGCCACAAAGGGTTGATTAGAGCGATCACTTAATTCGTAAAGCGCGCGCGCGACCAATTCCTTACCTGTCCCGGTTTCCCCGGTAATCAGCACTGTCACATCCAATTGAGACACTCGCCCCAGAATACGGAAGACTTCCTGCATGGCCGGTGCCGAACCGATAATATTCAAAGGCTGTTTAGTTTGTTTCGATTTTTTAACCCGTCGGCCACCCGACATCTGACGCTTAACGGCGCGGTCGATAATCATCAACGCATCATCAATTTCAAACGGCTTTGGCAAGTACTCAAACGCACTGTTTTGGAAGGATTTAACAGCGGTATTCAAATCGGCATGCGCCGTCATAATAATGACGGGAATCTGCTTATCGAAATCATGCAAGGTATCCATAAACTCCAACCCATCCATACCCGGCATACGCACATCGGATATCACCACGGTTGGCGGTTCAGAGTGTAAATGGCGCATGGCCTCAATCGCTGAGTCAAAAGCGCGAATTTCATAAGGACGATCATCTAACGATTCTGTTAACACCCACCGTATAGAGGCATCATCATCAACAATCCAAATGACAGGAACCGAAGAGGAGGTAGTTTCATTTTCCATAAAGAATCCAATTTCTATTGATTATGTCGAGCTAAGGCCACTCGATTGTGATCAAAGGGTAAATAAATATTAAAAACCGTGTGGCCGGGTTCACTTTCGGCAACAATCAAGCCGCCGTGTTGGCGCACAATATTTTGGGAGACCGACAAGCCCAATCCAGAACCGTTTTTCTTGCTGGTCACCATCGGATAAAAAATCGAATCAAACACCGATTTATCAATCCCTTCGCCTTCGTCAATGACACTAATCACCGCAACCAGTGGATAGGTTTTCGTGCCCAGCGTAAACTTAGATTCCACCCGCGTTCGAATCGTCAACATGCCCCCATGCTGTTCCATTGCCTGTATGGCATTAATGACCAAGTTCAATAAGGCTTGAACCATCGCTTCAAAATCCATCGAAATCTCAGGGATACTGGGATCGTAATCGAGTTTGATAAAAACATAATCGGGTTTATCGCCACGCACCACTTCCAGTACATAGCTGATCAATTCGTGAATATTCACCGGCTCCTTATCCGCGTCTCCGCGGGGTCCTAACATGCGATCCACCAAGTTTTGCAAACGCTTAACTTCTTTTTGAATCACATCCAAAAAAGGTTCGGCTTTGGCATTATCCGGAAAACGCTTTGTTAGCAACTGGGTTGAGCCATAGATACCCGCTAACGGATTTTTAATTTCATGCGCCAGGGTTCGCACCAGTAAATTTCCCGCTTCATATTGGTGCCAACGCTCATCTTCTTCCGCAATACGGTGATGACGCTCGGTATTATAAAGTTCAATCAACCAACCATCTTCATCGGCCATTTCATAATAAGAAATGGTACAAGTCACATGCAACTTTTGCGCATCCGGTAATCGAATCGTATATTCGTGAATGGTTAAACGCCCAGTGCCACACGCATGAATATCATCTAATAACTTCGGCAAAATATAGCGCCAGTTCATGCCAATCACTCTTTGCGCACTTAATTGCAACAATTCAGCACCGGCTAGATTGATATAGCCTATATTCTCATTCTTATCAATCCAAACCACAGCGGTGGTTAACCCCGCTAAAATTTCATGCTCACTGATTGACTGGGTAATCCGGTTGGTCATAACGATTCCTTAAGCAACAAAAATGGATTGCGCTAATCTAAAATCCAACGCAAATTGCTCCCCTTCGACCTCAATCGATAAAGGACCTTCAAAAGGCGCTTTTTCAAACACCTTGACTTGCGCCCCTTTTACCAAGCCAATGGAAAATAAATAGCGCAATTCTTCGGGGGTACGATTTTGAATACGAACAATCTGGCAGCGTGCCTCTGGGGCAGCTTCACATAAGCTCACCATTGTTTGCACTTCCATATTGCCATCTTGATCAGGAATGGGCGACCCATGTGGGTCTTGTGTTGGCCGCCCCAACTCTTCCCACATGCGATTCACTAACCGATCCGACACCGCATGTTCCAACACCTCCGCCTCGGCATCCACCTCATCCCATTGATAACCTAGTCGCTCTACCAAATACAACTCTAAAACCCGATGACGACGGAGCATTTTCAAAGCAATTTTTCGACCTTGATCCGTTAAAGTCACACCATAATAGGGCGCATACTCAATGAATTTTTTTTCAGATAGCTTTTTCAACATATTCGACACAGATGCCTGAGAAATCGATAATCGCTCTGCAATCGCCGAGGTTGAAATGCCCTTATCTAAGGAAGATTCGGCATTCACTTCTTCCAGCTTAAAAATAATTTTTAAATAATCTTCTAATGCTTGACTTGCCATCAATCACTCTCTTAAGGGGTTGGCGTCGCAGACATCATATCTTGCACCACATTCGCATCGGGAAAAGCAAACACATACAAAATCAAAAACATCACCAAAAAAACAGTCCGCGTCAACGACTTAAACGGCAAGACCGGATGGCTCAACAAAGCAAACCCAATCGCACAAAACAACGCACTCCATGCCGACAAAGTCGCCGCCAGCATTGCGCCCAAAGCGCCAAAGGCCATTGAATAATAATGCCAGGTAAATTTCGGTTTTTTGCTCGACATACAGACCCTTTTTTAATGCATATAATAAATTGACTTTATTCTACCCTAATCCTCAATCTAAAATCACCCATTGCACCGAAATCGTGCCTCGAAATAAACGCAAGCTTCCGCTAAAATAACCGCAACATTCATACGAGCCAAAAGGAAAATTATGAAAGATACGATTATCGTCGTTGGCATGGGCGAACTGGGCAGTGTGTTTGCCAGAGGTTTTTTAAAACTCGGGCATCCGGTTCAAGCCGTACGCCGCCAAGACAAGATGGCCGAAATCGCCACCGAAATACCCAGGCCTGCTGCCGTCCTCATCGCCGTTGGCGAAGCCGACCTGCAAGCCACTCTAAAAACCATCCCGAACGAATGGGCCGACAAAACCATTCTGATTCAAAATGAATTGCTTCCCAAAGACTGGCAAAACACCCACCTGATTGACCCAACCGTGATTTCCGTTTGGTTTGAAAAAAAGAAAGGCATGGATTCCAAAGTGGTGCTCCCTTCTCCGGTTTTTGGACCACGTAGTCAATTGGTCTTCAATGCCTTGGCACAAGTTGATCTCCCTTGCCAGCAACTCGATTCAGAAAGCGACCTCAGCTATGAACTGGTCAGAAAAAATGTTTATATCTTAACCACCAATATCGCCGGCTTAGAATCCGGTGGCAATGTTCAACAATTAAAAGACCAACACCCCGAATTACTCACCGAAGTGGCGAATGAAGTCATTGCACTACAAGATGCCTTAACTGGCCAAAAAAACGATCCTCAGCAATTAATGCAAGGACTCGACGAAGCCTTTGCCGGAGACCCAAATCACCAATGCATGGGGCGCTCGGCACCTGCTCGACTCAAACGCGCGCTTAAATTGGCTGAACAGCACAATTTAACCCTGCCGAAACTACAAAGCATTGCCGAAACACTTAAAGATTAGAATAGATTAATTGAGATTAACAATAAGAGAGGAAGTGGCGCAGCCACCAGGACTCGAACCTGGAACTACCCCTTAGGAGGGGGTGGTTATATCCCTTTAACTATGGCCGCTTGATTGAAGCGGCGCTATTTTAACAGCTTTACACACAAAAAACACCAGGCCTGGTTGTTTGAGACCCTGGAATGGCGCGGGTCAATAACCACTCTAAACCCTCAGTGGCTTTTCGCCATTGCCAAAGCACTCTCAAAACTTTTACAAACCGACATAAAGCCTGATTTATGACAAAATACGGCATCGTCCAATCCCGTCACCGCCTGCAGTTCTGTTTCTCTCAAACCCCGAAAGCGTTCTGGCAAATGATTTTCTTTACCATTACAAAACACGCCATAGCCTTCACTGCCTTTTGGATAAACCACTCGGGTAATTTCAGGGTGTGAACGAATAAAATCTTTAAACGGCAAATTTTCTTCCAGCACCAAAATGCCTTCATCCACGTTTTCAGCACATGCCTCCAGCGCCACAACCACTTCGGCTTCTTTAATCGCCGCCTTGATAAAATTATTTAAAATATTACGGGTAAACGCTATCGCGTCTTGGAAGGCCGCCTCTTGTCGCTCAACCTCATCCGTCGAAGACGCATTCATCATCCCAACCAACATCGACACAGACG
>CBFHUY010000062.1:10116-10356 GCA_965658885.1 Hydrogenovibrio sp. | reverse complement strand
ACAAAGATAATGAAAGGTATTTATTAGATCATTTTCAATATGCATTGTTTATTTTTGCGTTAATTATTTTGATTAAACTAAGTTGAAGCGCAATATTATATTGGAAATTTAATCTAGGAGTATTACTCAAAGTAAGGCCTCATCAATTTAATGATGGTAAAACACCGATTAAGGCATAGCAACTTTATTTATTGGCAATAATAATTTCTCCAAGGAAGTGGCCAAAAAAACTTGACCACT
>CBFHUY010000062.1:0-10106 GCA_965658885.1 Hydrogenovibrio sp. | reverse complement strand
TCAAACAAAACTGACAGCGGAGATTGATCAAAAGATTCTTGGGCTATATGCACTTGGCAACAGCTATCGAGATATCCGTTTTCACACGTCTACCTACACAAAAGAACAGCCGAATCCATGAGCTGTTACCACATCATTGGACTCCGCAATAGGGGTGATGCCCGGACGCTTACAGTATAGTCACCACCACAACCTTGTTCTGACTTCATTTTTCTCAATGATTAAGAAGTGTCTAGCAAAATAGTGGCGATTCAGATATTAACCACAGAATTGTCTCTATCTGTAATAACAAGGAAATTGTTTTTTTTGAGTTCAAAGAGATTGAGGAAGAGTTTGGCCAAGTTTCAGGTTATCACCTAAAGACACATAAAAATCTAGCCCAAAATTTCATAATAAATTGACTTAATCATATTACGATAAGCTGTCCCATCATGCCTCTATCTTCATGCTCCAATATATGGCAATGGAACATATAAGGCGCTGTGGCATCTGTTGTATAGTCTGTAAAACGAATCATAAAACGAACACTATCTCCTGCACCTACTTGAACCGTATCTTTAGGACCTTTTTCATAGGCTGCCACTTGATTGAATTCCCCATTTCGATCTAATAAGTAAAACGAAGCACCATGTACATGAAAATTATGATTCATTCCCGTTTTATTGTTAACTTTCCAAATCTCCCATGTGTTAATTGGTACACGCTCATCAATTCGATTCATGTCCATAGCTTGACCATTGATCGTAAACAACTCAGATTGGTTATTATTCATACCACCCATCATACCTCCCATGTTTAACTCAAAGGTGCGAGTCTTTGCTGCATCTGCTTCAGAAGGGTGCTCTCGACTAGCCAGTATTTCAGGTAATATTCCAGGCTGATCGTTAGGGGTTGTAATGGACATTTCTAAAATTGGCTTGTTGGCATTGTTAGCGTCAACTAATGACAGTTGCTGTCCCGTTCTGCCACTAAGATCGGTGACTAATTCAATACGCTCTCCTGGGCTTAAACTAATCTGTGACAGGGTTTGCGGGGTTTCTAGTAGTCCGCCATCCGTCGATATTTGTTGAAAATCATGACCATCAGAAAATTTAAGCTCATAAAAGCGAGCATTGGAACCATTGAGAACACGAAAACGCACAAGCTGAGCTGGTAATTCAGTGGTGGCATTAATGACACCATTAGTTAAATATGTTCCTCCTGTCATACCATTCATTCCGTCCATAGCACTCGGGAGATAACTCAATTGTCCATCTGCTGTAAAATATCGGTCTTGGACAATCAGAGGAATGTCATCCTCGCCCCAGGTGGATGGCAGCCCTAACGTGTTGATATGGTCATCTTCTACGATCAATAAACCAGCAAGGCCTTGATATACTTGACGACCTGTTTCACCTTCTTGATGAGGGTGAAACCAATTAGTGGCCGCTTCCTGTTTGACTTGATATTGAGCCTGCCACGTTTCTCCTGGTTGAATAAGCTGGTGAGGGCCACCATCCATTTCCCCAGGCAAGTGCATACCATGCCAATGAAGTGTAGAAGACTCTGAAAGATTATTAGTTACGTTGAGAGAAATGTTGTCTCCATTACGTACTTTTATTGCAGGCCCTAAAAAATCTCCGTTAATTCCGTATGTATCAGTGGTTTTATCTGTCAAGAATTGGCGAGTCCCTTTTTGTAATTTGAGGTCAAAACTTGTTCCTGTCATTAGTTCAGGAATTGGTAATATTGAACTACTCGGCTCTAGTGATAAAGTTGAACTCAAATTCCGCCTTGATCCAAGATGATCCATACTGGAGTTGCAGTGGGTTAACAATGGGGTTAAACCGAGTAAAGGTAACGTTAAAAAAGTCCGTCGTTTCATTTGATATCCACCCTTCGAGTTTGTGCAAAATAATTCTATAAGTTTGAGTGCCTAATACTGTCACAGGGCTAATGGTTTTGGATTTTTTGTTGAAGATAATATCTTTATGCTGATGCTTTTAATTAAGTCCACCGCGTTCAATCCATATTTTGTATGTTTCATCAGGCCAAAAACTTTGAAAGTATGAAATGATTTGCTTTCTTTCTTTAGGCGATAGCGAGTTATTAAACGCCGGCATAACGCCACCAAGTGGAACTCCGCCACGGATAATAGTTCTTTCTAGCAAATTCATTGAATGATGCCATGCATGCGCTGTTCCATTTAATGGCGGAGCCGGATAATGGCCATTTACTTTTTTCTTCCAATTTTTTACTAATCCTTGAGCATATTCTCCATGACAATTAGCGCACTTTTGTTTAAAGAGAAGTCTCCCTGCTTTGACATCACTGTTCGAATACCAGCGCGACATATCCTGAGCAGAGGCTGAACTTGAAATACATATTAAAAAAATAGGTACAAAAAAAAGTTTGCACCAGAAAATTTGATCTTTGGAGAAACCTGGAACAATGGACAAAAACTTCATGTAAAACCCTTTCAAATTAAAATTTAAAATCATACTCTCATCATTTTTTACACCTAAAGTTGAAAGTGTTCAGGTCAATCATCACCTGCTTCCTAACTAGGATAGCTAGACATAAAACAATGCATAAACACCAAATAAAAGTCTTTTCCCCTATCACAACACGGATACTGGTTCTGTCTACTGAGTTAATGATTCGAAAGCAAAAAACTGATCCATTAAAGCAACAAACACCATCACCAGAAACGTAGTTTGCCTAGGTGGCGACTAAAACAAACACCGTTAGAGGGAAATGTAACCAAATTGGTGAACCTTACTTTATAAGCTTGAAGTTTGTTCATTTCTAACTACTTTTTGACCCCAACTTAATTACTTTCAACCGCAACGCATTCGTAATCACACTGACCGAAGACATTGACATGGCAGCAGCAGCGAATATTGGCGATAAAAGTATGCCCGCAAACGGATACAAAATCCCTGCTGCAATTGGGATACCTGCAAAATTGTATACGAAAGCGAAAAACAGGTTTTGCCTAATATTACGCATAGTTGCAAGAGATAAGTGACGCGCCTCAACAATACCCATTAAATCACCTCGAAGCAGAGTTATACCAGCACTTTCCATGGCGACATCAGTCCCAGTACCCATAGCAATACCGACATCTGCAGTTGCTAGAGCCGGCGCATCGTTTACACCATCACCAGCCATAACCACAATTCTTCCTTCAGTTTTTAATCGCTGAACAATTTTGCTCTTGTTTTCTGGCAGAACTTCCGCCTCGACCTCATCAATATGCAGTTTACGAGCCACTGCTTCAGCTGAAGTTTTATTATCGCCCGTAAGCATAACCACTCGAATACCTTCATTTTGGAGAGATAAAATAGCCTCTTGCGTGGTTTCCTTGATAGGATCAGCAATGACAATCAACCCAGCAATTTTGCCATTAATAGCGGTAAAAATCACTGTCGCCCCTTCCATTCGAAACTGGTTAGCATCCCCCTCATAGGTCGCTGTATCAATACCTTCTGATTCCATCAGAATCCGGTTACCGACTAATACTTTTTGACCATCAATTTTGCCAGAAACCCCTTTACCGCTAGGTGAATCAAAATCTTGAGCATCTGACAGACTCAAATTCATAGCTTTGGCTTTATCTAGAATAGCGTGTGCCAATGGGTGCTCACTACCTATTTCTAAACTAGCAACAACCCGCATCAGTTCTTCCTTGTTGAATCCCTCTGCAGGAACAATTCTGGTGACCTGAGGTTTACCTTCCGTTAGCGTGCCCGTTTTGTCCACCACCACCGTATCTACCTGTTCAATACGCTCTAGGGCTTCTGCATCTCGGATCAATATACCGCTTTGAGCGCCACGTCCCACACCCACCATTATTGACATCGGTGTCGCTAACCCTAATGCACAGGGGCAGGCAATAATCAATACGCTCACCGCTGCGATCAGACCGAACGCCATGGCGGGGGATGGACCAACAAACGACCATACTATAAAGGCTATCACGGCAACCAAGATCACAATAGGAACAAACCAGCCAGCCACTTTATCAGCTAACCCCTGAATTGGAGCTCGACTGCGCTGGGCACTAGCCACCATTTGAACAATCTGAGACAACATAGTATCTCGACCAATCTTATCGGTACGCATGATAAAGCTACCTTGTTGATTGATACTGCCGCCAATGACCTGATCTCCTGTTTGCTTGTTTACAGCTAAAGGCTCACCGGTTACCAAGGACTCATCCACATAAGAGTGCCCCTCAAGCAATTCACCATCCAGCGGCACCTTATCCCCAGGGCGGACCCGCAGGCGATCTCCAACCTCAACTTGATCTAATGAAACTTCAGACTCACTGCCTTCATCATCGAGTTTTCTGGCGGTTGCGGGGGCCAAATCCATCAAGGCTTTTATCGCTCCAGAGGTTTTTTCACGCGCTCGTAACTCGAGCACCTGCCCAAGCAAAACCAATACGACAATGACTGCTGCTGCTTCGAAATATACCGAAACCGAACCATCTTTTTGCTGAAAAGCAAC
The DNA here is from genome assembly GCA_965658885.1 of Hydrogenovibrio sp. Classification (GTDB taxonomy): domain Bacteria; phylum Pseudomonadota; class Gammaproteobacteria; order Thiomicrospirales; family Thiomicrospiraceae; genus Hydrogenovibrio. The sequence continues at coordinate 5,612 of CBFHUY010000062.1, read as the reverse complement.
AGGGAAAACTTGAGGTGCTAACGTAGCCACAAGGCTGTATATCAAGGCGACCCCCGTACCCATTGCAATTAAGGTAAACATATTCAGGTTATGATTAACGATGGACTTCCAACCCCTGACAAAAAAAGGCCATCCAGCCCAAACGACCACTGGCGTGGCCAATACCAATTGAATCCAGTTAGACATTTGCGCAGGAAACCTCTCAGCCAACCCCGAAAAGTGACCGCCCATTTCAAGTATTAGCACTGGCAAGGTCAAAACTAAGCCAATCCAGAATCGACGGGTCATGTCTCTGAGCTCTTCGGAGGCTCCTTCTATTATATTGACTTCCTCTGGCTCCAAAGCCATTCCGCAAATAGGACAATCGCCTGGGCCTTCTTGACGAATTTCTGGATGCATCGGACAGGTATAAATCGTACCTGGCGCGACAGAGTTTTGAGTTTCTTGTTTGTCGCTAAGATAATGCTCTGGATGCTTGTTGAATTTGGATTTACACCCAGCAGAGCAAAAATACCATGTTTTACCCTCATACATACTTTGATGGTTAGCTGTATTCGGGTCTACTGACATGCCACATACCGGATCCTTAGCAGCCTGCCCTTCATGACTATCATGTTTGCAATGTTCGTGTTGATGCTCAGTCATGGTGCTCCCCTGCTTTATTTGTTGTCCAATCGGAAAATGCAATAAAGTAAATAAAAATAATGTTAACCAGGGGAATCCATATCAATACACTGACCCAACCTGGATAGCCTATCCGCTGGCAAATTCGCCAAAAGGGAATAATAATCACGGCAAAAACCACAAGCATCCACACCCCGTGCCCGCCAAAGAAAGTGTTGTTAAAAACAGTATCTATCATCATAATTTGTTACCTCGCTTTCAATAAAAGTTATTAATGATGGTGCGAATGAAGCTTCTGACCAGATCGCACGGTTGTTTTGATTCTTTTTCAGAAAAACCTGTTCAATAATCGCAATTATGACAGCTGAAGTTTTTGTTACACCTGGACAGTCCAACCATCTATTTAAACCCATCGCGCTCGAGCCAAGCATTGTAGATTTTATCTGACCAAAGACTTTGAAAATACGCAATTGCTGCTAGTTGTTCAGACTGACTTAGTTTCCCTTTAAACCCTGGCATTGTTCCTCCTAACGGAACCCCTCCGTTTTGTATTGTTCTTAAAAGGTTTGATAAAGAATGGTGCCATGCATGAGCTGTTCCGTTTAAAGGAGGAGCTGGATTACCGCCATCTGCTAAAATTTGCTTCCAGTCATCAACCTGCCCTTGAGCTTGCTTGCCATGGCAAACCGCACAATTTTGCATAAATACGTTTTGTCCTAATTTCACATGTTCGCTGGAATACCATCTTTCAGGAGGATCAACCTGTTCTACCTTCTTATTTGAGCATGCCATCAGTAGCAACAGTGGTGGAATAATTAGTAAAAATTTCATTTTCTTTTCCTATTTAAATAATCAGGCTTAAAAGTGAGCAAGCCCGATATAAACATCATTTAAAGTGTTCAATTAAAACCAAAATCTTAAGCCAGCCACAAGGCTTGCTTCAGATGAACTTCCACCTTCGGATTTAGTATAGTCGGCTGTTTTTCCATAACTTTGGTTAAACTTTAGGCCGATATAGGGCGCAAATTTTCGGGAGAACTCATAACGTAAACGCAAACCCAATTCAGTCGATGACACTCCAGACCCAATTGCCATAGATTCATCATCAGAGGCATACGCACTTAATTTTAGGCTTGGGGTTAATATCAACTTTTGGGTAAACAACGCTTCATATTCAGTATCGAGCCTAAAGCCCATATTTTTATCGTTTGCCAGTATGACTGCATTGGTTTCAAAGAAATAAGGGGCAAGCCCTTGTAAACCAATGACACCCCATGTTTTGCTTTCTTCAGGAGTCGTGTCATAACCTAGCCCCATTTGAATATCCCAAAATTTTTCAATGGGGCGACTGTAAAGAAGCTGATTTTCGGTTTCTGTTTGACCATGAACAATCTCCCCTTCTGTTTTAAGATAAAATTTATGCCAATCTTTGCCTACCCAGGCTATCGCGTCCCAAGAGACTGGGTTATTCGATTGATTACTGATTTCCATCTGATCCATTAATAAGTAAGTTAATAAAGGGTCTCTCTCTCCAGTTGCATAAACCTGTGAAGTAACCAGGATTGATGAGACAAAAATGGCCTTAAAATATTTTTTGACTGAATTTTTCATTTTATTTCTCCTAGAAATTGAGTTTGACTACCGGATTTGTACACGTCGAAACATTCCCAACATGTGATAAAGCATGTGGCAGTGATAAGCCCAGTCTCCTCGAGCATCCATGGTCACTCGATAACTTATTTTTGCACCTGGTTGTACAACGATGGTGTGTTTTCTAGGTATATGATTTTCATCTCCTGTTTCTAAATCACTCCATACTCCATGTAAATGCATGGGGTGATTCATCATAGTGTCATTAATAAAGGTAACGCGTATGCGCTCGCCGTAGTTAAACTTCAATGGTGGCGCTTCATCAAAAGGAATACCGTCAATAGACCACATATAACGCTCCATATTACCCGTTAAGTGCAATAACAATTCCTTAGTAGGCTTTGGGGCATGGCGAGTTGGATAAAGATTTTTTAAATCGGCATAGGTTAAAACCTTGCGCCCATTATTGCGTAGGCCAACACCCGGGTCGTCTAAACGATATTTTGCACCAGTAGCACGCATGTCGATTTGAGGGCCTTCTTTTTTAGGCACCTCAATAAGAGGCAGTTTTGGATTCATATCCATTGGAATTTGCATTTCATCCAAATTGACATTCATACTCGACATATTGCGAGCATGTTTTGAATGACTGTCATCCCTAACTTCCTGACCACGGTGATCCATGCCTCCCATTGACATGCGGCTAGACATAGCTTGATTGCTGTGATTCATTCCAGGCATTGAGTGATCCATCCCCATATCGGTCATACTTAAAATTGGTAATGGATCCATTGCTGGAGTAGCCGCTATTTTTGAGGCATCAGAAGTGATTGATCCGATTGCATAACCAGAACGGTCAATAGCTTGAGCATAAATTGCATATGATTGTTTATTGGTATCTGCTTCCACTATAACATCGTAAGTCTCTGCAACACCGATACGAAATTCATCTACCACAATCGGTTGGATTAGATTACCATCCGCTGCAACAACCGTCATTTTCAGTCCAGGGATACGAACATCAAAGAAAGTCATAGCAGAGCTGTTAATAACGCGTAACCGGACTTTTTTACCTGACTCAACCACTGCTCTCCAATGAGCATTTGGCGATAGACCATTCATTAAATATGTATAGGTTGCACCAGAAATATCTGACAAATCACGATCTGACATTTTCATATTGTTCCACATAGATCGATCTGACCATGCTTTTGAAAACCCTTTTTCTTTCACTTCGCTAAAAAAATCACTGACAGTTCTCTTGTTATAGTTGTAATAGCTCCCCATTTTTTTAAGATTAGCGTAAAGTTGCTCTGGATCTGTATCAGACCAATCTGATAATTGAATAACATGGTCATAATCGGCGTGAACATGCCTAGGTTCTTCTTTTTTCGGCAACACGACAATTGCCCCATACAGTCCCGTTTGCTCTTGAAAGGCAGAGTGACTGTGGTACCAATAAGTGCCACTTTGCATTAAAGTAAATCGATAGGTATAGGTTTCACCCGGCTTAATGCCATCAAAACTAAAACCTGGCACACCATCCATGTTGGAGGGCAAAACAATACCGTGCCAGTGAATTGAGCTATCGACAGACAGTTCATTTTTAACCCGCAACGTCACTGTTTCGCCTTCTCTCCAAACTAGGGTCGGCGCAGGTAATGAACCATTCACCAATGTTGCCATTTTGGGAGAGCCTGTCACATTGACCATTTTTTCTGAAATGGTTAAATCAAACTCGGTTCCTGACAATACAGGCTGTTTTGGATTATCGGTTCTGGAATCGTGAGAATGTGTATCCTTATATGCCAAAGCACTAGGTATATGTGAAGCAACTGCCGCTGCAATAGAGGTTAAAGCAAGTCCGCGTACAAATTGACGGCGGCTAATGGTTTTTTGTGTATTTTTAGTAGAATAAGTCATCTCTAACTCCTTAAAAAAATAATCAATAACGGGATTAATTTTTAAGGCGAAAGCGCTAAATCAACAGAATGGCTACTTTTTTCTAGAAAGAGGTAAGCTCAGCCAGCATCTATTTGAACGCTTTTCGCCCGAGTTAGATGGAAGGTGGCGGAGTTTCTGGCTGGGAATTAGAGTATTGAACTAGAATGGTTAGATTCGGTTTTAAAAAGCCTCCCACTAACACTTCTGTAATACTCATCTCTTTTTGTGGATAAAATGCAGTTGTTGCGTGAATAGAGCTACACATCAAGTCATGACAATTTGAATTCTGATCACATTCACTGCAATCTATCATCGAATGGATTTTAGAGTTTTGCCCTGCGCCATCAGATGAATGGATATTATTCTTGTCCATGACTTGGTGCATAAATTGCATTTTGATTTTGTCAGCTTGGTTTAAATTAGACATATCCATCCCCGCATACGCAGTTGTTGCGAAGCTTTGAAGAATAAAAATGACTAAAAATAAACGTTTTAACATTTAGGGCGCTTCCTAAGGTTTATTGCCGCTCTAGGTAACAGTAATACAATGAATGTATTTCATCTTACTCCATTAATGACAGCAAATGCAATGAATTATTTGAACTGATTGGATAAGATAAATGAAAAGATTATGCGCTCTTACGCGCCTTTTTTATCTTTGACAACCTTATAGAGACCTTTGCACGAGAAAAGCTTGAAGAAAGCCAAAATTCATGCGTAGCCTGTTCTGTGTAAATTAAAATAACTCCATTATCCCAACAACAATGGAATCGTAAAATGGCCTGGAAAAACCTAACCCAACCCTCACTGGCTGATGATTTAATCCATCAACATCAAGCCATTACTGAATTAGACGACTTGCATCAACTCATTGACTGGAAGTCCATCGAGCGTCTAATGAAGAACATCAATAACAACCCTATGGGCGAAAAAGCCTGGCCACCGTTAATGATGTTTAAGGTCCTATTGTTACAAAGCTTCTACAATCTCTCTGATCCGGCTTGTGAAAAACAATTAGCTCGAGATCTATTATTCCGTCGTTTTGTTAATCTAAGCCTTTCCAGTCCAGTTCCAGATCATTCCACTATATGGCGTTTCAGAAACCACCTAAACGAAAGTGGTCTGATGACAAAGTTACTAAACAATGTCAATTACCAGCTCAATAAACAAGGGATAATCATTAAAACTGGCGAAGCCAGTATTATTGATGCCAGTGTTGTTCAAGCCAAAAACAATCGGCCACTTAAAAATGCCAAAGGTGAAAACACCCAAGACGTCGATGCCTCATACAATGTTAAAACCGCTTCCGATGGTAAACAAAAAACCACCTATGGGTTTAAGGCGCACGTTAATGTCGATGAAGACGGTTTTATTAAAAGCCAAGCCTTAACGACTGGCAGTCTGCATGATTCAAACGTCTTTGAACAGCTACTCACCGATACTGAAAGATCCGT
>CBFHUY010000061.1:0-10759 GCA_965658885.1 Hydrogenovibrio sp. | reverse complement strand
TCGCTCGGGTGGGCGGCTCGGCATTCGCAGTATTCAGCAACATCTTGATCAAAGAACCCTCAAAGCGGGCTTGCCCACTAAAATGTCGCCTCATAGATTACGGCACGCCTGCGCGACCCATGTGTTAGAATCTAGTGGAGATTTAAGGGCGGTACAAGAGATGCTCGGACATGCGAATATCTCCACCACCCAAATTTATACCAAACTGGATTTGCAGCACCTTGCCAAGGTTTATGATTCGGCGCATCCCCGAGCTAAAAAACGCCGCGAACCCTAACCCAATTCAAAACACAGCATTAACCGCATTAACCGAACTAACAAGAGAGTTTTTTATGAGCGAAACAACCTTTCACGGAACCACTATCCTTTGTGCAAAACGAAACGGCGAAATGGTCATCGGCGGTGACGGTCAAGTGACCTTGGGACACGTGGTGATGAAAGGCAATGCCCGTAAGGTTAGACGCCTATATAGTGGCAAGATTTTAGCCGGATTTGCGGGGGCAACGGCCGATGCCTTTACCTTGTTTGAACGCTTTGAAGGCAAGTTACAATCGCACAATGGTCAGCTAATGCGCGCCGCAGTGGAAATGGCTAAAGACTGGCGTACCGATCGCGCTTTGCGCAAACTGGAAGCGATGATGTTGGTGGCCGATGAAGACAATATGCTACTGATTTCCGGTACAGGTGATGTGATTGAACCGGCACATGATTTTATTTCGATTGGCTCTGGTGGCAGCTACGCCCACTCAGCCGCACAGGCGTTAATGGAAAATACCGAACTCAGTGCCAAAGACGTGGTGGAAAAGGCGTTGAACATTGCCGCTGATTTGTGTATCTACACCAACCACAACCTAACCATTGAAACCCTTCATAAAGCAGATTGAAATCCATGCAAACCCTTAGCCGATTTTTGACCCCAATCAAATCGTTTAAGTGGCTGGCTCTTATCGCCAGTGGCGTCTTATACCAAGCGGCTGCCGTGGCGCAAGATGATTATCAATCGCTCAGTTTAACGGCCGCTGTTGGCGCGCACAGTGCCAACTCTAGCAAGGAGAGTCAATCTTCACTTGCTGTCCATTATCAAAATGCCTATTTGGAACAGTACGGTTACGGACTGAGTGGCCAGTTTATGAGTGCGCCTTATTCCGAAGGCGGGTCCTTGAAGCAGTTTCAGGTGGATGGTCATTATTGGCAGCTCTATACACCAGATCATTTCTTTGCTCAAATCGTGCTGGCGGGCGATTTATATGCCATTAGCAATAATGATACGGTCGCCAATACCGATGAAGTGACCGCTGCGACCCTCAGTGCACAATTCAAAAGTCATAGTGAGCGTTATGATGTCACTCCAGCCTTTTCTTATAGCCAGTATCCAGGCCTGGTGGTTTCTCAATATGATTTATTGTTGGGTGTCAATGTGAATGATTTATGGGACCGTCTGGAGTACCAACCCAGTTGGATTCAACTCTCCGAGGCGGTGGACGGCAATAAAACCCAGTATTTAACGCACAGACTGGGACTGACGCATTATCTGAATCGTTTTGGTAATTCGGCGGCGTTAAAAAGCATTGCCATTCATGCAACGGTTGGTGACCGCCCATTTATGGTCGAAACAGCCACCCGTTCCATCTATAACACACCAGATATCCCTACGGTTTCAACGGGTCTGTCACTCACCTTTCAACCCAGTCGATCCTTTCAATGGATAGTGGGCGGCGGCTATGAAGGGTTTAGAACGGTAGAAGCGGATGCACGGTATTCTTTATTATATGGCTTTGTTCAAATTAAAAGAGATTGGTAATGAAAACACTTCAAGCGATTTTATTCACCTTATTGAGTTTGGCTACGGCTCAAACCCTACAAGCGGCAGAGCAACCTTGGCAGACGTCTTATGATCAAGAGGCGAAAGGGCATTATGCACAAGCGGCAGCGCCTTTATTGGCTTTGGTTGAACAGGGAGAGCAACATGAATTCTTGTGGATTCGTCTAGGGTGGTTGAGCTATTTGCAAGGCAACTATAATGATGCGAAACACTATTATGGACAAGCCGTCTCTCAAAATTCCAATTCCATTGATGCTCGACTGGGACTCTTTAAGCCGCTCGCCGCACAAAAGCGCTGGCGCGAAGCCGATAAATATATGGAACAGGCTTTAGCCATTTCACCGAAACACTTGCAAGTGAACCTGAATAAAATGATGATTGAAGCGCAGCAAAAGGACTGGATCAGCCTAGTGAAACGGGCTAAACAACTGACGCAACACTACCCAACTAACGTCGATATTTTAGTGTATTTGGCAAGAGCCAATAGTTGGTTGGGCAATGTTGATGCTGCCCAGTCGGCTTATCGGCAGGTATTAAAGTTGCATCCATCCAATATTGAAGCGCGTTACTTTTTGAAACAGAGTCAGTAATGTCAACGAAGGTCAGCCCAGTCACGCCCAATCTCGTTCAGCGCATCCTGACCTCGATTCGCCCTATTTTATTAAGCTATTCGGAGATTTTTTTTCTAAAAGGGGTGTTGATTGGCTCGGTCATTTTAATCTTGAGTATGCTCAATCCCAACTTGGGGGTGTCAGGATTATTTTCAATTTTAACCGCTTATGCCTTTGCGCGTTATGTGGGTTATCAAAAAGAATTTCTTAAATCTGGGCACTATACCTATAACGCCTTATTGGTCGGTTTGTCGATTGGTCAGTTATTTGAGTTTAGTTCGCTTTCCGCACTCTATATTGCCATTGCCGCCATCTTGACCTTTTTAATTACCGTGGCGATGGTGGATGTGATGTCTCGCTATTTTTTACTACCAGTGCTCAGCATTCCGTTTGTGATTGTCACTTCATTAATCTATTTGGCAGCGGCTCGGTTTTCAAATTTGTATGTCAACGAACTGTATGCCACGGGGCATATTTTACTTTTGGATGACTTCTTTCCGTTGTGGATACAAGGGTTATTAAAGTCCACCGGAGCCATCATATTCATGCCCAGTTGTTTTGCTGGATTGGTGTTACTGTCGTTGATCTTGATTCACTCTCGCATTCTGTTTTTTCTAGCGATTGGCGGCTATTATTTTGGTATCTTGTTGCAAGGTGCTTTCACTGGGTCTTATGTTGATGCCTTCCAGGATTTGAATACCTTTAACTATCCATTGATTGCGATGGCGATTGGTGCCATTTTTAATATCCCCACCTTGAAAAGTACCATTTTTGCAATGATTGGGGTGGCAGCCGCCACGGTGTTGATAAAATCCATAGACATTTTTTGGTCGCAGTATGGCATTCCCGTTTTTACCTTGCCGTTTTTAATGATTACGCTTGGCTTTATATACGTATTGGGCTTACTTCATTATCCAAACCGACCGCTAATCTATAAGCGCTCGCCAGAGGAAACGGCCGAATACTTTTATACGCAGAAAGTGCGTTATCCGGTCAGTACGCCGTTTCATTTGCCCATTCTCGATGAATGGTCTATTTATCAAGGCTTTGATGGCCCTTGGACGCATCAGGGCATTTGGAAGTATGCCTATGACTTCGTCAAGCGCGATCAACAAGGTCGGAGCTATCAAAATGAAGGGCTGTATTTAGAAGATTATTACTGTTATCACCAGCCGGTTGTCGCGCCTTGTCGTGGCTATGTGGCCTATACCGCCAGTCATTTTCCAGATAATGCGATTGGCGTCGTGGACACGTTGAACCAGTGGGGGAACTATGTCGTGATTCAGGATGTGCGCGGGTACTATGTTGGTATTTGCCATTTAGCGCAGGGTCATGTCTATGTCAAACCAGGCGATTGGGTTGAACCCTATCAACATCTTGGGCTGTGTGGTAATTCTGGTTATTCGCCGGAGCCGCATATTCACTTCCAATATCAAACCACCAGTTTAATGACTTCAGCAACCATGCCTTTTTGCTATTATGGTGTTTTAAAAGGGCAGCAGTATGCGCATCATTTGACCCCGGAAGTGGGGGATCGAGTCGCGCCAGCCTTTACCCAAAGTTATTATCAACAGGTGGTGAATTTTATTCTGGATGACGAACTGTCATTTGACGTTTATCATCAGGATCAATGGATTGAAAATGTATGCTTTAAAGTCAAAATGGCCATTGATGGCACCTTTTATTTGGCCGATAAGGAGAGCCGACTTTATCTGGGTAAAAATGAGGTGAGCTTTTTCTTTTATCATTTAGAAGGCAATAGCCGTTATTTAAAAATGATATATCAAGCCTTGCCGAGCATGCCTTTGACCTACTTACCCGACGTCAGTTGGCAAGATACGGTTCCCGAAAAATTTTTCACCAATTGGTTAAATCAATTTTTGACCAACTTAAAACGATTGGCTATCGAATCGGTTAAAACCAATGCAAACTATCGCTTTATCAGCGACACTGAGATTGAAGGGGTGATTCAGTCACAATTTTTAGGCGATACCGTATCCACCTATGTTGAGCTAGACCCTTACGTGAAGTTCAAAACGATTCGGGTGGGTGACTATCAATTTATTCAAAAGGCAATGAAGCACTAGATTATGAAAACACTCTATCAACGTGGTTTAAAACTCGGGCTTTTGGTTGGCGCTCTGCTTGTCAGTAGCGTGTCAACGGCGCAAACCGAATTGAGTTATAACGATATTCGTAATGCCTACCAAAATTCCTATCAATATGAAAAAACGCAAAACTATCAAGATGCCATTAAAGCGATAGGTGTGATTGCGCTGCATTATCCCAAGACTTATACGGTCAACCTTCGACTGGGGTATTTGCACTATGCCAGTGGAAAATTTGCCAATGCGCTGCGCCATTATAAAATTGCTTTGGAAGCCATCCCCAATGCCATTTCGCCTTTGCTCGGTAAGATGAATGTGCATATTGCGACTCAGCACTTTGATGATGCGGAACAGATGGGCTATCAAATCATTAAAAATGACCTTTATAACTACTATGGCAATTTAAAACTGGCCTATGTGTTGACCCAACAAGGCAAGCTGGATAATGCTTTGGTGCTCGTCGAAAAGATGCTGGCGAAGTATCCGGAAGATGTGGCTTTTTTGACGCAATATGCAGAGATTATGGTTGGCAAGGAAGCGTTTAGTCAGGCCACAGAAACCTACAGTAATATTCTATTGCTTGACCCTGAGAATGTGGCTGCGCAATATTATTTTTCCATGATTAACCAACCCAAGCCCTAGCCAATCATGTTTGATATACAGGAACAACGCCTTTGTTATTGGACTCAACTCAAAGCCGAGTTGCAGACGGGGGCTGAGGGTGACACGGTTGCAGAGGTCTTGCAGCAGTTATATTCATTAGAGCGTTATTGGGCCTTTCCAGGGTTAATGGTGTTGGAAAAAATTGATGCACTATACCAGCAGCACCAATTGCAACGTGCCATCAATTTGGTCGAGAACACCCTAAATGCGCTGTCGCGCCCTAGAAAAAAAGCGTTTATTCCGTTTAGTAGCCATTTAGACCAGCTACAACGACCAGGCCTGGTTGAATCTGAGTCACATCACAACGAACAAACCAAACCGTGTTTTGAAGTGCTGGTCATTCATCCCGATCCTATCCATTATTACGCGCTCTATAACAATGCGTTATTGGGGATGCAGTCTGACCGAGATGAATTTTTATATGAATTGGTGTTTGCCAGTAATATAGCCGATGCGGTCACGGCACTGTTGAATAACCCCAATATTCAAGCCTGTATTGCCTTGTCCGGCTGTGTTCTACAAAGTGATTTGGATAAAGCCAATCAATCGCTATCCATGTTCAATATAATGGAAATGGTCGATGAGTATCAGGATTCCGCCTTGGCGTTTCGAGAGGTTGCCAGACAGATTCGTCCTCAAATTGAACACTATTACATTGCCCAACTGCCGTTTGCTGAGTTGCCCGCCCTTTACTTTAATCTGTTTCATCAAGTTTTTTACCACGAGTATCCGTTTAAGGATTTGCATTATCATCTGCTCAATGCAATTAGAGATCGCTATAACACGCCATTTTTAAATGCTCTATTGGCGTATGCCAAGAAACCGAGAAGCGTGTTTCACGCACTGCCAATTTCACAAGGGCTTTCCATTCGGGATTCAGTATGGGCCAGCGATTTTTATCAACTCTATGGTCATCATATTCTCAATGTCGAAACTTCCGGCACACAAGGCGGTTTGGATTCGTTGCTTAATCCGAAGGGCGCGATAAAAAGTGCACAGGAAAAAGCGGCAACCGCATTTGGTGCCGAGCAAACCTTTTTTGTAACCAATGGCACCTCCACCTCCAATAAAATCGTGATGCAGGCCAACTTAAGACCGGGCGACATTGTTTTTATTTCTTCCGACTGTCATAAATCCATTCCGTATGGGGTGATTTTGGCAGGCGCACAGGTGCATTTTTTACAAACCAATGCGGTTGAACGCTATGACCTTTATGGCGCTATTCCATTACAACAAATTATTGAAAAAATGCACCAGCTTCAACAACAAGGGTTGCTTAGTCGTTTGAAGCAAATCGTGCTGACCAATTCGACTTTTGATGGTCTGATCTATGATGTTGAGCACTATATGATGGCGATTTTAGCCATGAAGCCCGATATTATTTTTCATTGGGATGAAGCCTGGCATGCGCATGCCCACTTTAATGCCTTATACCAACGGCGTCATGCGATGGGGGTGGCGAGAGTATTACGACATCGGTTTAACAGTGAAACCTATCGTGCGCAATATCAGGCGGCCGAAAATCCAGCGCAAATGCCCGATCCAGATAAAGTTAAGTTGCGGGTTTATGCCACCCAGTCCACCCATAAAACCTTGAGTGCTTTCCGCCAAGGTTCGATGATTCATGTTTATGATGAAGTCTTTAATGAAGATGCATTTTTAGATGCCTATTACACCCATACCTCAACGTCACCTAACTATCAGATTTTAGCGTCGCTGGATGTGGCACGCAGACAAATGGCATTTGAAGGCTATGCGGTGACCCAGAAAATCATCCAGCTCGCCATGCAATTACGCGATAAAGTGCAGCAGGATTCAGATATTAACCAAGTGTTTTCTGTATTGGATGAGCGCGACATCTATCCGCTTGAGCAAGACAAACAACCGCCATTGATGGCCGATGTGTCGTCTATCGACTTATTGGCAAATCACCGATTAGCGGGGATGCGGATTGATCCAACCAAAGTGACCTTGGATATTCGTAAAACGGGATTGACGGGCGGGCAATTTAGAAAGCTGTTGATTGACCGTTACAACATTCAGGTCAACAAAACCTCGCGTTATACGGTTTTATTTATCATCAATATTGGGGCAACGCAAAAGAGCATTGATTACCTCGTCAAAGTATTGGTTGAAGTGGCGCAGCGATTAGTGCAAATTAAGCAACCTTCGCAGGATTCATCAGCAATTGCAGGCATTTCCATGCCGCAGTTAAGGCGCTATCATTCGCGTTACCAATTGCGTCATTCTCACGGACAAATTGCCGATACCGCCAATTTAAGAGCAGCCTATTATGATGCTTATGATCAAAATCAAATCGATTATTTAGTACTCAGTACCGACAATATCGAGCTTGCCAAGTCTGGCAAAAACTGGGTTTCTGCCGCCTTTGTGACCCCTTATCCTCCGGGGTTCCCATTATTAGTGCCTGGCCAAATCATTGACTACCATGCACTGATGTACCTTTCTTGTATTGTCGATGACGAGATTCATGGCTTTCATAAAGCGCGCGGACTTAAAATATTTACTTCAGCATTTTTACAGGATGAATTATGAACGCATTAGACTTTAAAAGCGTTATCGATTATTTCAAAAATAACCCAACGCCTTATTACTTTATTAGTGCTTCTAACTTTAATTTGATTAACCTGCATGAATGGGTCAATCACTGGTTGGACATTAACACCATTGATTGTTTTGATGGTCAAGCCCACCACACGCTGTTACCGTCAGAACCAGTTCATCGTGTTTTTGAAAATGTTGAAGAGATTAACCAATATCTATTGGAATCACCAGAGGTGTTGGCGCGGATTGAGCAAGATTTAGCAGCGTTAGCGGCGAAAGATAATGCCAAGGTGATTTTCTTGTTCTTTGATCAAACGCTGGAAAAACGCTGCCAATCATTAGGACTGGACATTATTCTGCCACCCAATCAGGTGGTTAAAGCGATAGATAATAAAATCACCACCACCCAAATCGGCAATCAAGCAGGGGTGGAAAGTGTGCCGAATGTTTTGGCGAAGGTGGACGGGTATCAAACGCTTATCCAGCTTGCCGAACAACATCAACTTGGCAGTCGTTGGGTGATTCAAGCGGCCTATGGCGACTCAGGCAAAACCACTTACTTTATTAATTCCGAGCAAGACTATCAGCGTTATGCTGAAAAAATTGAAGCGGAAGATCAAGTCAAAGTGATGAAACAAATTCGCTGCATTGGCACTGCGATAGAAGCCTGTGCCACTCAGCAAGGTACTTATGTCGGCCCTTTATTGGGTGAATTGATTGGGTTTGATGCGCTCACACCTTACCAAGGCGGTTGGTGTGGTAATGAACTTTACCAAGCCAATTTTAGCGCCGAACAGCGAGCCATCATTCACCAGAAAACCCAACAGCTCGGGGATGCATTATATTCGCGCGACTATCGTGGCTATTTTGAGGTGGATTATTTACTGGATTTGGACGATGGCCAAATCTACTTGGGCGAAATTAATCCTCGTATTACCGGTATTTCAGCCTTAACCAATATGTCACCTTTCTGCCAAAAAACCATGCCGTTGTTTTTGTTTCATTTATTGGAATATGCGGGAGAGACGATTCCTTTTACCCCAGAACAATACAATGCCTTATCCTTGTCAGAAGGCGCAGCAGGGGTTTCCAGCCAGATGGTTTTAAAATCCACCCACAGCGAACTGTCGGTATTGGAGTCTGCTCCCGTTTCAGGGGTGTATCGGTTAGATGAAGCCGGTCAATTACAGTTGGTTAAAGCCAGCGCCATGCCGACGGATAAAGGGGAAGATGCCAACCAGATTTATCTATTGCGGATTATGAATAAAGGCGATTATGTCTATAAAGGCGGGGATCTGGCAATCCTGTTTTTGAACACGCAACTGACCGAAGCGCAAGGCAGCCAGCTCAATGCCGGTGCCCAGCGTTGGATTCAAGCGACCCAACAAGCGTTTGTGCGGCGCGCGCTGACCGAACAAGAACAATCATTGGTGCAACGGTTTACCAAACCCTCTAGTGTTAAGAACGCCCGAGACTAAATACATGGTGAATTATAAAAAACATTTCTTTTGCGTTGACGAAGCCTATCCTGCCGACAAATGGTTGGATTATTTTCGCCATACGGATGAGGCTTATCTTAAATGGTTTGCCCAAGAAGGCGAGTTTAAACGCCCCAGTCTCGCCGAGTGTCGGCAAGCGCTTGAAACCTATATGCCCGAATTTGTTTCCGTTTGGGAAGATTTACTAGCGCTCACCCATGCCGATGATGAAATGGCCAGAATGCTAAGCCTCTATTGTCCTTCTCCCTATGTGACCGGCTGCTCTCAGGCAGTATGGGTACGTTATTCCCCGGTGCTGGTTCGCAATTACGACTACAGCCCCATTCTGTTTGAAGGCCGTATTCAAAAAAGTAAATGGTTTGAAACCGAAGTGATTGCCACCACCGATTGTCTTTGGGGCGCGCTAGATGGGATGAACGAGCATGGCTTAAGTTTATCCTTAGCCTTTGGCGGGAGCGATATTGTCGGTCAAGGCTTTGGCATTCCGCTCATTCTTAAATATGTGCTCGAATTTTGTAAAACCACCCGCGAAGCCATAGAGGTACTTCAACGTATCCCCACCAATATGGCCTATAACATCACCCTTGTGGACAGTCTATTTGACGTGGTCACGGTCGAATTATCGCCCATCGAACCGCCCAATGTGCTTCCGGTACCCTTAGCAGTCAACCACCAAGGCGAAATGGATATTGGTAGTTACGCCCTGTTTTCACAATCCTATGAACGTCGGCAAGCCATTATTGATCGACTCTATGATCCATTGGTTTCCATCGAAGCCTTTATTGAAGCCTTTGCCTATGCACCACTTTTCTCAACCAACTACGATAAAAATTTTGGTACCCTCTATACCGCCGTCTATAACCCCACACTGAAAGCAATGGAATATCGCTGGCCACACGATTTTCGGATATATCAATCCTTTGAAAACTTTATTGAACAGGATTTTTGGATTTACTATTAACCTTTTAAGCAGGTGATAATAAAAACCCCCATCCCCAAAAGGCACACCAGGCCTGGTCAAATTCTAAGGAATTTTCCCTGAATCTTCATCCATCTTCTACTTAGAATGATTTGCTAAATAATCGGTTTTAGATTTCTGCGCGGCAGGTTTGGTTTTTGCCGGCGCGTTTGGCTTGGTACATGGCGTTGTCGAGGCGGCGGAAAATGGCGTCGTAGTTGTCGGGCATCCGATATTCGGTGACACCGATACTAATGGTCACTGGGTGGTGGGTTAGGGTTTGCAGTTGTGGGTCTTGTTCGACTTGTTGTCGCAAGCTTTCCGCCAGTGTGTAGGCTTGGTCTTCAGGTGTGCTGGGTAGGGCAATAACGAATTCTTCGCCACCCCAACGGGCAATGATGTCTTCTTTGCGGAATCGTTGTTTGAGTATTTCAGCAACCCGAATCAGGGCTTGGTCACCGCTTTGGTGTCCGAATTGATCGTTTATGGTTTTGAAGTTGTCGATATCAAAAAAGATGATGCCAAAGGGTTGC
>CBFHUY010000060.1:10537-10783 GCA_965658885.1 Hydrogenovibrio sp. | reverse complement strand
TATAGCGTCTCATTTCGCAGGCGGCATAATTTTAAACTGGCTTCGGTATACAGTCGAGTATCATCGCCTCGTATAAAATAACCGAGGTGTTTTGTCATCAGTTTTTTGGGTGCCAATGCCACCTGAGCATGACCTTCCATTGCCACTTCCGACCAATTTTGTGAAAGCGCAATAATACGGTCAAACCGATCAACGGTTAAAGAAACCATTGGCTGTTGAATGAGGATTTGCTGGTCATTTTGTTTA
>CBFHUY010000060.1:0-10527 GCA_965658885.1 Hydrogenovibrio sp. | reverse complement strand
TAAAAGGGGGTTCCGGCCTGGCCAAAAAATAGCCTTGCATAAAATCAACTTGTTGCGCCGTCAACCAATCCAGTTGGGTTTCGGTTTCTACCCCCTCTGCAACCAACGCTAAGCCCAATGCTTTTGCCATCGCAATAATGGCCGTAATCAAAGTTTCCGCCTCTTTCGAGGTGCCAATATCTTTGACAAAGCTTTGGTCAATTTTAAGAATATTCACCGGCAAATTTTTCAATATCGACAAGGACGCATATCCGGTTCCAAAGTCATCCAATAATATATCTGCCTGTTTCTCTTTTAAATCTTCCAGTAAGTCGCCCATTAAATGAAGGTTTTCCATGGTTGCCGTTTCTGTGACTTCAAACTGGAAGCGACTTAGATTCAAACCAAACTCTGCTGCTTTCGATTCGAGTTGCACCAATAAATTCTGGTTATAAAATTGCTGTTGTGACAGGTTGACGGCAACCCGAAACTCATCGGGAAGCTGATGTTCAATCATATCACGACAGATCACTTCAAAACTCGCCATCCCTAGCTTATCCATTAAGCCCTGCTGTTCGGCCAATTCAATAAAGGTTCCGGGATACATTAATTTCTGTGGCTCGGTCTTAATTCGAACAAGTGCCTCAAAATGCCTAGGGGACGATTGATCGCCACGGGCGTAAACTGGCTGATAGTGCATTTCAATCGTTTGTTGCGGATGGTCAATCGCTTGCCAAATATGACTTAAAATGGCGTTGGTCTCACTTAATTGCTGTTCATCTACGGATTGGAAAACTTGAACGCCATTACGACCTAAGCTTTTAGCCTTATACATGGCCGCATCGGCTCGACGCATCAGGTCGCTCACCGTTTTACCATGTTCAGATGAAAAGGCAATACCGATAGAGGCGGATAGTCGGTGTTGGGTTTGTTTGGTTTTGAAGGGTTTGGATAGAACCTCAAGTAGATCTCGCGCGACGGTCATGGCATCTTCGGGTTCTTGAATGCGGGTTAAGACCACTACAAATTCATCTCCCCCCACCCGACAAGCCATATCCCCCTCTCGGATTCTCGACAATATTCTTTGCGAGGTTTCTCTCAGAATCCGGTCGCCTTCTGGGTGGCCATAGTGATCATTCACATCTTTAAACTTATCCAAATCTAAAAAGAAAACAGCAACCTTTTCGGCAGACTTAGGACTGGTTAACTTCTCATCAATAAAATTATTCAACATGGAACGATTCGGCAACCCGGTTAATGCATCGTAAAATGCCAACCGATCTAGCTGCTGTTGGTGTTGCTTACGCTCTGTTAGATCTGAGAAGTTGGCAATATAAAAGCTTTGAGCGAGTTGATCATCATGGACTCGATAAATCGTCAACCATTCTGGATAGGTTTCACCATTCTTACGTCGATTCCAAACTTCTCCTGCCCACCAACCCGCATGAAATAGCTGCTGCCACATTTGTTTGTAAAATGCATCATTATGATAACCAGAGTGTAATATCCTCGGATTTTTGCCCAATACCTCACTTTCGTCATAACCGGTAATTTCGCAAAACGCATGATTCACATTGACAATAGTGCCGTTAGTATCGGTAATAATAATGCCTTCTCTTGACTGTTCAAACATCACCGAAAACAAACGATAAGAGTGGGGAGACGGCACTTTAATATCAATTACATTAAATGAAATCAAAACCGTAATATTGTGGGTCGTCTCTGGATCAATAACGCGTAGTTGAGCATCGATCAAACTGTCATTTTTTAAAGTTAACAATAGATTCTGCTGTTTTAGCTGTGGATCCACAGTCAGGGTTTGGAGCGCTCTTAAAAAATTGACACTGCTTTGACTGACGAGTAATTTTCGAATATTCATCGATTTAAGCAGCCCAACTTCTTGTTGTAAGACATCAACGGCTGATTCATTGACATCAATAATCTCGCCACGTTCATCAACCAAGATCAAAGCTGTCGGCGCTTGAAAGAAAAGCTGCTCGAATTTACCGATGGATAATAGGTCTTTTTCACCTGTTTGAAGGCGATATTGTGCCTCTGCCTCCATTTCAGAAACCTGCTGCTCCAACAGATTGAATTGATGCTCTAACGCAATATGTTGATCGAGTAACCGTGCATTTTCATCTTGGTAGGCTTCAATATCTCTCAGCAAATGCTGACAAGCCTCTGGTATTAAATCTTCATTTAACCGCATCCAAAATCTCCGGTTTTGCTAAATAGCCCATAAAATGCTGCTTACCATTTAACGAAACGGACTCGACATACAATTTCAGTAACACCCGTTCATTGGCTTTGGTGAGTGCCGATACATCACGCCAAGCACCTAAGCTTCCAGCACTGACGCCTGACGTGTAATCTCGAATATAATCATCATGGTGTTGGCGATAAGGATTGGGCATCAGCATTTTGATATTTTGATACAGCAATTCCTGCTCACTATAGCCCAATAAAAGCTCGGTCTTATCGTTCACCGCCACCATAATGCCTTTGTCATCTATCACAATTTGCGCATAAGGAGCCACCTTGCCAAACAGTTCAACCATTTGCCACTCTTGCTGTCTAGATTCGGATAGCGTTGAATGAGGAGTCATTTCTTCAACGAACATCATCACACCGACTTGCGAAATCGTATCGGTTTTATAAGGAGAAAGTCGAATCACAAACTCCTGATCTCGTTTTCGTATCGGCAAATCATGCTCGGAATTAGACTCAATGACATTGAGTAGCTCTTGGCGTAAATTTGAAATTTCAATGCCAAGATCCAAAGTGGTAATAATTTGACCAATATCTTTTAAGGTGAAATTGAAAATTTGGCTGGCCGCCTGAGTAAATCGTTGCACTCTCAATCGATTGTCAACCATCACGATTGGCTCTTTCATCATGGCCAGCATATTTTCTAAATCACTATTGACCTGTTCCAGCTCAAACGTTTTGACTTCCAGTTCTTCATTAACTGTTGATAGTTCTTCATTGGTTGACTGCATTTCCTCATTGGAAGTTTGCAATTCTTCATTTGCAGACTGTAACTCTTCATTGGAGGATTGCAATTCTTCATTGGTTGATTGCAATTCTTCATTCGTGGTTTCTAACTCTTCAACAGCCGTTTGCAAGCGCTCCTTAAAAATGGATACTTCTTGACGCAATGCTTCATTACTAATCCCCTCCTTTTCATCAATCAACCCTGTGCCACTAATAAAAGCTTCACTTAAATCAATTTGGGTAAAACTCAGCACAAACACATCCTGTGACATGTTTTCTACAGACATTTTTTGAACCGATAAAAACAGCGCATTTTTAGTCGCGGTATTTTCATAAAAAAGTGCCTGAGTTGACGCATTCCCATCTCGTTTGGCCTTTTGCATCAAGGCACGCACATCCACTTTAAGGTCTTCTCGTACCAGCGTCAGAATATTAGTATCAATTCGACCTTGCGGGAAATTCAAATAATGACTCACATCGCCCCGAATATGCATCACTTGCCCTTGATCATCTATGACCACGGCCGTTGGAATTAGCTGATCCAATAACGCCTGATCAAGCTGCCCAACCAAACGGTTTTTTTCTTGCAACATCAATGGCATCAACTTATCTTGGCGTTTTCTTTCCTTGGAAACGGACACCGCACTGGATACATGATCTAAGCGTTGAGAAAGACTGGTTTGCTTTCGTTTAAAAATCTGGCTGGCTTTATCATAAGTATCGAATAGTTCCGGCGTGACTGAATTTGCTGATTCTGCTTTCCCTAAAAATAAATAACCATTCGGTTTTAGTGCAAAATGAAAGGTTTGTAAGACTTGTCTTTGAAGGTCAATCGAAAAATAAATCATCACATTACGGCAGCTAACCAGGTCTAACCGTGAAAATGGCGGATCCATTACCACATTTTGTCTGGCAAAAACCACATGGTCACGAATCACCTTCTTAACGGTATAAACCCCCTCTTTCATATAAAAGTAGGTATCGAGTACTTGAGGGTCTATGTTTTTAACTTGGTTCTCTGAAAAGGTCGCCTTACGCGCCTGAGACAATGCAAATTCATCAATATCGGTTGCAAAAATCTGATAATTAACTTCCTTTCTCAATGCAACGCGCGCCTTCTGAAACAATATTGAAATGGAATAAGCCTCTTCACCATTGGCACACCCGGGCACCCAAATTCGAATTTGCTCATTAACATTATGCTTTTTGACCAGATCATAAACGACCTTCCCAAGGCCATTAAAGGCATCGGTATCTCTAAAGAAATCGGTTACGGAAATGAGTAAATCTTTAAAAAGGTTTTCAACTTCCATTGAAGATGAGATAAGCAAGGACACATAATCTTCTAGTATCAATATCTTATGAACGGCCATCCGACGGGCAATTCTTCGTTGAACCGTTTTCAATTTATAGCCGCTAAAGTCATAACCGGTTTCATCCAACAAACACTTAAACAATTTTTGCAAGCTGGTGGACGACCTCGGAATGGATAAGTTTGACAATAATTTACCCGAAGACTGGATGAAACTTTTTAACTCTTCGGCAATTTTTTGAGGGGGGAGCACCAGATCAACAAATCCCGTTTCAATAGCCGAATTGGGCATACTCGAATATTTTGCGGTCGCTTCATCCTGCACGATAATCAACCCAGAACTGGCCTTAATGGCAGCAACCCCCTGGGCACCATCGGATCCCGTACCCGATAAAATGACCGCAATCGCTCTTTCTGCCACCTCTTCTGCTAAAGAGTTCAATAAAAGGTTAATAGAAGGCTTAGGGCCGATTGATGCTGCGGGGGTTAATACGATTTTACCGCCTTTTATTTGAGCATTGTGCCCTGGTGATACGATATAAATCGTATTGGGAAGTGGCTTCATATCCTTATTCACCAATTCCACTGGCATGCCGGATACCCTTTCAAGCAAGTCTTTAAGAATGGTTGGATGCTTTGGATCTAAGTGCTGAGCAATGATATAGATAGCGGGTGTTTTTGGGTCAAGTACTTTTAAAAATTCTTTTAACGCTTCTAGACCACCGGCAGAAGCACCAATAACAACCCAATAAAGCTTCTCAAAATCATTTTCATCTGGTGCTGTAATTAATTGTTTATCTTTTTCCATACTTTGCCCTATTGGTCTATTTTGAGCTCATCATCAGCTCCCGTTTTTGAAACTTAAGCCATTCGACCGAAAATTAACTAAAAGACGCTCGGTAAAATTTGATACAAATTGATAATAGAACCTTTATAATAGCGTCTCAAATTCATGCGCCCGTAGCTCAGCTGGATAGAGCACTGCCCTCCGGAGGCAGGGGTCTGGGGTTCGAATCCTCTCGGGCGCGCCATTTTGAGTTTTCCCACCAAACCTGACTTTTCATCGCCAAATCAGAACTGTACCAACCAGGAACAATTTAGCAGAATTTGATAAGGTTATAAATAAAAATTAATGTTATTTTGTTAAAAACACCGTTTTTTAATGGGCAGTGCCAAAATCAACGTAAAACGACAAAAAATGATAAGCAGATATGAGAAAAGCGATAAGAAATGAAAAAACCCTTCAATGAAAAATCAGTAAAGGGCTTGAGAGGATTTTACTGAGCAGTAACGTTTTCTGCTTGAGGCCCTTTTTGACCCTGTGTAACTTCCATGGTTACCGTTTGGCCTTCCATCAATGATTTACGACCAGTACCGTTTATGGCTGAAAAATGAACAAAGACATCTTTTCCACCTTCTTGTTCGATGAATCCAAAACCTTTTTCATCATTGAACCATTTGACTGTACCTGTAACTAACTCTGACATGCTTTTTCCTTATATAACAAATAATTAAAACCAAAGCATCCTTCGTCAAATGTTCAACTGAACTTCCTCAGAAATAGGCTTTAGCAATTTCATTATAATGAAAATAGCCCAGAAAAATAAGTATTTATCATTTTTTTTAAAAAAAATTTAACACGGCTTTTATCTTATCGAAATCTATCGATAGGCTGTGATTTTTGAACGTAAAGCGAGATCAGCAGGATAAGGGTCTAAAATCACTTGCGTCGATAAATAATCTGAACCATAGTGCTGTAAAAACTGCTGTAATAATTTGATCACCGCAATTAACGGAATAATTTGCTGACGAAATTCTTCTCGCGTTTCCAAATAGAGCTGCTTTTCTTGATCTGACAGCGATTTTTTAAAATAGCCATAGATGTGATCTAACACATTAATCATCACACCGACCTTGGTTCTGCAAGCCAAAGCCGCATGGAGTTTTTCTTCATAGGCTTTAAGTCGGTCGATGAGATTTTGTGCCGTTGCTTCAGCAACCAAAGGTCCCATTTCACGATAAATCACTTCCGATTTTGAAAGCAATAAATATTTATGATCCCGATGAAACGCTTGAAATTGAGCAACATTGGGTTCGGACTGCAAAAAAATTCGCCAACGTGCCAACGTATAGAGGCGTAACATAAAATTTTCTCTTAGCCAAGCATCTTGCAATCGCCCTTCATCCTCTATCGCCAAACTCGGCGCTTGTTTAAGCAAGCTCTGCGTAAAAAGGCCTTGCCCCATTTTGTCTTGAGAACCAAACCATTCCCCTGTAGGGCGATAGTGTTTAATGCGCTCTAAACCACAGGTTGGCGAACGCGACTTAACAATGACACCGTCCAGGTTTTGTTTTAAAAGACTGGGAATCACTTTATCAATATACTGTTGCAAAGCATCCGTCACATCTGCTTCAGATCGCGTACCTCTGACCCGAATTTTGCCTTCGACATTGACTAACCGAATGGTTTCCCTCGGGACACCCAATACTGGCGCTTCTGGGCAAAACGGGAAAAACTTTGCATAAGACTGTAATGACTGATTAATAAAGTCTTCTTGAGCGTGTCCGCCATTATATCGACATTCGGTACCGCGCAAACAATCTGAAACGGCAAGCCTTAATTGTGGGTAAATTTCGTTTGTCCAACTATACTGTGCCATATCCATCCCCCTCATGTTATACAGCAATTGTACAACAATACCGGTCAAGATTTGGTATGATTGGCATCCTCTTTTTTTGCGGATTTAAGTGAGACGTTTACATGGCCTATAAAAATTATACTGCTTATCAACATGGCACCGAACCTGCCGTAGGGGTTTTGATTACCAACCTAGGCACACCCGATGCGCCAACCAAGCAAGCCTTGAAGCCTTATTTAAAAGAATTTTTAATGGATCCTCGCGTGGTTGAACCACCACCAGCACGTTGGTTATGGAAAACCATCTTAAATCTGATTATCTTAAACACCCGCCCTGCCAAATCCGCTGAAGCCTATCAAGAAGTTTGGGGGCATTACGGTGAAGGCTCACCATTATTGGATATCAGCAATCAACAATTAAGCGCCCTTCAACAAAAAGTTTCAAAGGCATTTAGTGGTCGTGTTGAGTTTGCATTGGGCATGCGTTATGGCAACCCTTCTATCGCGGATGCACTTAAATCCCTGCAAGAGCGCAATGTGCAAAGACTGGTGGTGTTACCGCTATATCCTCAATATGCAGCGGCCACCACCGCATCCACTTTTGATGCAGTCACCACAGAATTGCAAAGCTGGCGTTGGCTACCCGAATTTCGATTCATCAAAAACTACCATAAACACCCAAGCTATATAAAGGCACTTGCCAATAGCATTCGCGAACATCAAGCTGAACACGGCAAACCCGATTTATTGATTCTGTCTTATCATGGTATTCCGCAGCGTTATTACAATAATGGCGATCCGTATCCGTGTGAATGCCATGCCACTTCACGTTTGGTTGCAGAAGAGCTGGGATTATCCGATCAAGACTATAAAGTGACTTTCCAATCGCTTTTTGGACGAGAAGAATGGGTGAAGCCTTATACCGATGCCACCTTAAAAAGTCTTCCCGCTCAAGGCATTAAGCATGTACAAGTGATTTGCCCTGGGTTTTCTGCCGATTGCTTAGAAACCATTGAAGAAATTGATCAAGAAAACCGTGGCTATTTTGAAAGCGCAGGCGGCGAAGATTACAGTTATATTCCCGCTTTAAACGCCAGAGAAGATCACACCGACATGTTGGCTGCGTTAATTTTACAACATAGCCAAGGGTGGCCGGAAAGAGATGGGGTTGACGCTGCAAAGGCAGAAGCGGACCGCAAAATTCAAGCAGAACGTGCTGAAAAACTCGAACAGTCGCTTATCACTGAATTTGGAAAAGATATTATCTACCCAAACTCAAAATAACCGAACAGGTGAAACCGACAGGATTGACGTCTAGCGTCTAAAACTTCAAAAAGTTTCACCATGTCATTATTTC
Source organism: Hydrogenovibrio sp. (assembly GCA_965658885.1). Taxonomy (GTDB): domain Bacteria; phylum Pseudomonadota; class Gammaproteobacteria; order Thiomicrospirales; family Thiomicrospiraceae; genus Hydrogenovibrio. The sequence continues at coordinate 2,244 of CBFHUY010000060.1, read as the reverse complement.
GGGCACTGCCCGACTTCAAGCCGAGTGGCGGTAGATGTTTGACTATTCAAAAGATATTGCACCGACTGCCAGATGCCATCCAAGCCAATGGGTTGCGGGATGGCGCTTTGTGCCAAGCGCGCCCTTCTTTCCTTTTCGGTATCTCGGTCATTAAAAATGACCAGGCCTGGTGCTAAGACATTTAATTTCACTTTAGGCGCCCAGGCTTTAGCGAGGCTTTTAGTCATGGTTTCCAAACCGCTTTTAGAGGCCAGATACCCACTGTAATCAGGGTGCCCCGTTGCGACTCGCGCATCGGAAATGGCGATCACATCGGCAAACTTTGCTTGAGAGTTACACAATAAAGGATAGCAGGCCTGGTTAATTTGATAAGGGGCGGTAATATGCACCCTCATCAAGGCGTCCAATAAGCCCGGCGACTGGGTAATTTGCTGATCCGTTACCCATATCGACGCATTATGAATTACTGCGCGCAAACTACTGACCTGTCCGGGAATTTCATTTAAAAAAGCGTTAAGACTCTCCGCATCGGTAAAATCGACCTGAAACCCCACAGCACCTTTGGATTTAAGCTCGGATACAGCAGGTCTTTCTTGACGATAGGTAAATACCACGGGTTGACCCTGTACCAGAAATTGCTCGGCCAAATATAACCCGATACGCTGACCCGCTCCCGTAATTAAAATGGCTTCTTGCACCTAACGCCCCTTAAATCCAATGCTCTAATGCCGCAGTTAACTTGCTAAGATTAATGGGCTTGGTTAAATAATCATTCATGCCGGCCTGAATACATTTTTCTCGATCCCCTTCCATGGCATTGGCAGTCAGGCCAATAATGGGTACTTTTTGGCCTTTATCTCCGCCTTCTCGAATCTGATGGGTTGCAATATAGCCATCCATTATGGGCATTTGACAGTCCATCAATACCAAGTCGTAGTGCGCCTTTTCAAAGGCATCCACGCCCTCCTGCCCATTTTGAGCAATATCGACCTGATACCCAAGTTTCTCAAGAATTTTAGTCGCAACCACTTGATTCACATGATTATCTTCCACTACTAAAATGTGTTTATGTTGTGACTCGCGCTGAAGACGAATTGGACTGGGTTGCGACGTTGAAGAATCGGCATCCTGCTGAACAGCTCCATTGTTTAATACTCTCGAAACCACTTCACGTAAAATACTTTGACGCAATGGTTTCCGTAAACAATAATCGAACAATTCCTTCGATTCTTCACTCCAATGATTGGAATAATGCGACGAAGCCATAATGAGTTTAATATCGGTGCAGCTACTTAACTGTCGCATCAGTTGAGCCAACTCAATACCATTCATACCCGGCATCTGCATATCCAGAATCCCCAAGTCAAAGCGTTTCCCTTTGGCATGGTAAGCATTAATGAGTTTTAAAGCATCCGCACCCGAATTCGCTATGACAGGTTTTAAGCCCCACGCTTTAAGCTGCTTTTCCAAAACCTGGCAGTTGGTCTGATTATCATCGACAATCATCACTCGTTGTTGCTGAAATGTCTCGGCCTGTAATTGTTGGTCTTGCTGGATTTTTTCAATATTCGTTTCTTCCAGTGGTAATTCAAACCAGAATAAACTTCCTTCATTCAGCTTACTTTCCACACCAATTTGACCGCCCATCAGTTCGATCAACTGTTTGGTAATGCTTAAGCCTAAGCCAGTTCCGCCATAACGGCGTGTGGTAGAACCGTCTGCTTGAGAAAAGGGTTGAAAAAGCTTTTGTTGTTGCTCTTCGCTTACCCCAATCCCGGTATCTTTTATTTCAAACCGAACACGATTAACCTGTGAAGACACGCTCAATTTTTTTGCAATGACCGAGACTTCGCCAGTTTCGGTAAATTTAATGGCATTTCCAATCAGGTTTATCAGTATCTGGCGAATCCGTATCGGGTCGCCCACCACCCAACGCGGCACTTCCGGTGAAGGTGCCACAATAAACTCCAGGTCTTTTTGACTAAATTGCATCCCAAAAATCTCAGAAACGTCTTCAAACAGCTCATACAAATCAAAACTGACTTTTTCAGTTTCCATTTGACCTGCTTCAATTTTTGAAAAGTCTAATATGTCATTGATAATCGCCAACAAAGCTTCACCCGAACGCTTAATCGTTCCTGCCAACTCATGTTGTTCTGTCGTTAAATCTTCATCACTCAATAAACTGGACACCCCAATAATGCCGTTCAAGGGTGTCCGAATTTCATGACTCATGGTCGCCAG
>CBFHUY010000059.1:0-10828 GCA_965658885.1 Hydrogenovibrio sp. | reverse complement strand
CTGAAATGCTCACCGCTGCGCAATCACAAACTAGCCTTGCCGATACCGTTAATCAGCATATTGCCCAGATTCAAACGGTGACAGAAAAAACGGTAGAGGGGTCGGTTAATAATGAAGCTTCCAGTCGGCGTCTAGAAGAAATTGCCGACAAACTCAAAATGTTGGTTCATCAATTTAAGATTTAATCTCCTATCTAATTCACGCAAAAAACGGCCAGGCCTGGTCGTTTTTTAGTATCATTATGGCTTTCATTTAAGAGCCAAAACGCATGTGGACCTACCCCGAAATTGATCCAGTTGCCCTGTCATTGGGGCCTTTAACCATTCATTGGTATGGACTGATGTACCTAGCCGGCTTTGCCTTCTTTTGGGCCGTTGGTAACCTTAAAGCCAAATCGTCAAAATATTGGACAGCCGATCATGTCAGTGACTTTTTGTTTTATGGCGCTTTAGGGGTGATTGTGGGGGGGCGCTTAGGGTATACGCTGTTTTATGATTTCAATCATTATATTCAGAATCCGATTGAGGTTTTTTATATCTGGCAAGGCGGTATGTCTTTCCATGGTGGATTGATCGGTGTTTCGGTCGCGATGATTTGGTTTGCTAGAAAGATTAAAGCGCCCTTGTTTGCGGTAACCGATTTTGTGGCATTGTTGGTACCAGCCGGCTTGTTTTTTGGTCGGGTTGGGAACTTTATTAATGGCGAGCTTTGGGGAAAGGTCACGGAGTCTCAATGGGGCATGCGTGTCTTTGATCCAGTGTTAAATCAGGTGGTCAATAAGTATCCAACACAACTATTAGAAGCCTTATTGGAAGGCGTTGTACTCTTTATTGTTTTGTGGATTTACGCGAGTAAACCTCGGCCAATGGGCGCGGTAACGGGGTTGTTTGTTGCGCTGTACGGCGTTTTCCGCTTTATTGTCGAGTTTTATCGGATGCCGGACCCTCAACTGGGTTATTTGCTTTGGGGGTGGCTGACCATGGGGCAAGTGCTCTCATTGCCGATGATTTTATTGGGCGGTGGTTTGTTGGTTTGGGTGCTTCGTCGTGCCAACCAGCGTGTGTGTTAACCTGTTATTGAAATAAATGTAAAGGCGAACTGATGAAACCCTATTTAGCATTATTAAGTCATATTTTGGATCATGGCGTTGCCAAAGGTGATCGTACCGGTACTGGAACTCGTTCCGTGTTTGGGTATCAAATGCGTTTTGATTTGCAAGAAGGCTTTCCCATGGTCACCACCAAAAAACTGCATTTAAAATCCATTATTCATGAATTGCTGTGGTTTTTAAATGGGGACACCAATAACCGCTATTTACAAGACAATGGCGTGCGCATTTGGGATGAATGGGCAACGGAAACAGGAGAACTAGGGCCGATTTATGGCAAGCAATGGGTTTCTTGGGAAAAGCCCAATGGCGAAACCATCAACCAAATTGCCGAGGTCATTCAAACCCTCAAAACCAACCCTAATAGCCGACGTATGTTAGTTTCTGCTTGGAATCCGGCCGACTTGCCAGATGAGTCGATGAGTCCACAGCAGAATGTTAAAGAAGGGCGTATGGCGCTGGCCACTTGCCATGCTTTTTTTCAGTTTTATGTGGCGGATGGCCGTTTGTCTTGTCAGTTATATCAGCGCAGTGCGGATACGTTTTTAGGGGTGCCATTTAATATTGCCAGTTATGCCTTGTTAACGCACATGATTGCCCAGCAAACCGGTTTGGATGTGGGAGAGTTTATTTGGACAGGCGGTGATGTCCATTTATATAACAACACCTTGGAACAGGCTCAGTTGCAATTGACGCGCACGCCTTATCCCTTACCGAAGTTGACAATTAAGCGTCAACCCGATTCGATTTTTGATTATCAATTTGATGACTTTGAAATTGAAAACTATCAAAGTCATCCACACATTAAAGCCCAGGTGTCGGTATGAGTGACTTGTTACAAAAGCTAATTGAAGATGGGCTGCAAATTGCAATGATTGCCGCTGTGGATAAAAATCATGTCATCGGTTCGGATAATGCCATGCCTTGGCATTTACCAGATGATTTAAAGTTTTTTAAAGATAACACCCTCAATAAAACCGTGGTGATGGGACGTAAAACGTTTGAGTCGATTGGCTCACGGCCGTTACCGAATCGACGGAATTTGGTGATTACGCGCAATGCCGATTTTCAGGCACCCGGTATAGAGGCGTTTACCAGTATCGAAGCGGCACTGCAAAGCTGTGTTGAGGATGTTAATGAAGTCATTATTATGGGCGGCGGTCAGCTTTATCAACAGATGATGCCTTATGCGCACAAACTGTATTTGACCCTGGTTGAAGCGGAAGTGGCCGGTGATACGGTTTTTCCGGATTGGTCTTTAGCGGATTGGCAAATCACCTCACAATATCATCATCCTCAAGACGAACGGCATGCCTATGCTTTTGAGTTTGTGATTTTGCAAAGGACATCGCACAGTCACATGGCTTAATCGTAATTGACTTGGTTGTCGCTTCGATTAACGGCGATGAATTAAGCTGATGACGAAAAATAAAGTCGCCACTGCCACAATGCTGGCACCGGTTGGGATGTCCCAAAACAGGGACGCAACCACGCCCAAGATAACGGAAAGCGCACCAAAAATTAGGCTGAACCCCAACATCTGTTCGGGTGAGTTTGCATATTTTCGTGCGGTTGCGGCCGGAATAATCAACAGCGATGTGATTAATAGTGCCCCCACCATCTTCATGGCCATCGCAATCATCAGCGCCAGCAGCAAAACATAATAGAGCTGTACTTTTTGGGTTTGAATCCCTTCAATTTGTGCCAACTCTGCATTCAAGGTGGTATTGAGTAAGTCTTGCCAATGGCGTTTAAAAAACCAAGCCACGCCAAGCGCTAACAGACCAATGAAAATCAAATCCAGCTGATCAATGCTTAAAATATCCCCAAAGAGAAAGGCCATAAGATTGAGCTGTGCTTGAGGTTGTAGACTGAGTAGGATTAACCCGAATGCCAGTGAACTATGAGCCAGGATGCCCAGTAAGGTATCGGAGGACAGCTTTGAGTAGGCTTTTAACAAATGAACGCCGACGGCAATACTGAGCGAAACCAAAATAACGCTGAAAGAGAGGTTGATGGATAATAACAGCCCCAACCCTAAACCAAGCAGGGCGGAATGGGCCAAGGCTGCGCCAAAATAGGATTGTCGTTGCCAAACCATAAACACCCCTAAAGGGGCGGCAATAATGGCAATGAGCAAACCGCCTAATAATGCATAGATTAAAAATAAGGGGGGATCTAACAAAAGTTCAATCATGGGTATGCTCGCATGCAGAATGGTCATGGCGATGTTCATAAAAAGCCACTTCTTCATAGCCCTCGCCAAATAAATTTTGAAATGCAGGGTCCGTTGAAATCGCTTGCGGATGGCCTGAGCAACAAATATGTTGGTTGAGACACAGTACTTTGTGGGTGCTCTTCATAACAACATGCAGATCGTGACTCACCATCAGAATGCCACAGCCATAGTGTTGTTGAATTTGGTTAATCAAGTGATAAAGTTCGGTTTGGCCATTGAGGTCGACGCCCTGAACCGGTTCATCGAGCACCAATAATTCAGGGGAGCGTAACAGTGCACGAGCCAATAACACACGTTGCATCTCGCCGCCCGATACTTGTTGTATGGGCGTGTCCAATAGGGGTTCTAAGGATAAGGTCTCAATCGTTTTCTGCAGAATTGTGGTATCATTCCGCTTTTGTGTGTCGCGGCTCAGTCCCAGCTCAAGGAAGCGTTTTACCCGTAATGGCAGAGCGTCATCAATATGGATCTTTTGGGGCATAAAGCCGATGCGAAGTTGCGGCTTGTGCCAAACCGTTCCCTGAGTGGCGGGCAATAATTTAAGCAAGATTTTGAGTAGGGTTGATTTGCCTGCGCCATTCGGGCCAATTAAGGTGACAATTTCATTGGGTTGCAGTGTCAGGGAAATGTCGTGAAGGACTTTCTTACCATCAAATGAATGGTGAATATGCTGAGCTTGAATCAGGGGTTGATCTGTCATGGTTGCAATCTTAAAAGGAAAAATATTGAGATATTTTAGCTTATTGTTCGGGCTTTGTTTGAGTTTACCTGTGGCGGCATTACAGGTGACGGTCACGATTCCGCCTTTGGCAGGAATGGTGCAGCCTTTTTTGACTGATCAAGACGAGTTGGTGGTGTTGTTGGAACCCGGCACGTCGCCGCATGGCTTCCAGTTTCGACCTTCGCATTTAATGGCGCTACAAAAAGCGGATTTAGTCATTACGCTGGGTAACTCGGTGGATGGCTGGATAGAAAAACCCTTGAAGCAGCGGCTGCGAGAAGCCCAAACATCAAGGCAATCTTTTAGCGTGATTCGCATGCAAAAGCAACCAGGCCTGGTCGATTTCGACGTGCAAAAAAGCCCTTGGCCATCTGTTCAGAAGTATCGGTTTACATCAATCCTCTGGTGTTAAATGCAGCCGTGCCCGCACCACGATTAATTGCTGACGAAGGCGATTTTAGCGTCTGGTATAAACCGAAAGGCATGCTGTCACAAGGCTCTAAATGGGGCGACCACACCACGCTTTATCGTTGGATAGAACGTCATCAGCCATTTAAGAATAATCCGCAACGGCCTTGTTGGCCGGTGCATCGGCTTGATAAAGCCACCGATGGCCTGATGCTGATTGCCCATAACAAAAAACGCGCACAACAATTAGCGCAGCAGTTTGAATCACGACACCTTGAAAAAATCTATCAGGCTTGGGTGTCAGGCAATTTTTGTGAAGCCTTTCCGGCACGACCACAGTCCTTTCTAACACCCATTCAGCAGAAAAAAGCGCATACGGAAATTCAAGCATGTCACTATGACGCAGCGCAAAACCGGAGTTTACTGACGCTCCAACTCCATACCGGTCGCAAGCATCAGATTCGCATTCATTTAGCCGAAGCGGGCTTTGCCATTATCGGAGACCGCCTTTATGGTCAAGCCAGCCCAGAGGATGTGGATTTACAATTAACCGCAGTCAAACTCACCCTATTACAGGATGATGGTCAGCCTCTCAAAACCTATCAACTGCCTGAGTCGTTAATGCTTGGACCGATTTAATCTTTGAAAACTTGAGCACCAGAGGCGGAACAAAGACCGCCCTGAATCATTGTGCGACTTCTCGATCCAATTCTTGGTGGGCTTTGTCCGCGGCCTGTTTTTGATATTCTTTTTGGGCTGCCTTTTGTTGCGCTGCCTTTTCAGCCTGTTTTTCGGCAGAGCTACAGCCCATCAAACTCATGGCGACGGCCACCCAACTGACTAAAATCCATTTTTTCATAATTTCATCCAATATGATTATAAAATGATGATAACAACCCCTCTCGTCCCGCACGCCAAAGCACGGTGTGTGCCTTGATCAGCAGAAAGGTTTGTTCGCTTTTTAAAGTTGTTCTAGAATACGGTAAACTTTTCTCAAAAACAAGGACAGTGCATGGCTAACAGCGTGTTTGAAACCGACAGCCACCGTTTAGCGCTTTCTATTTCCGGATCTGGTGGAACGGGTGCGGTTACAGTGGGGCTCATTTTATTAGATGCGGTTGCCAAAGCCGGATTTTACGGCAATATGACGAGAGCCTTTGGCCCACAAATTCGCGGCGGTGAATCCGCGGTGATGTTGCATTTTTCCGATCAACCGATAGAAACCCTTGCTGAGTTTTCACAACTGCATCTCGCTTTAGACTGGGTTAAATTCGATCGCTTTGAAGACGAAATTCCGCTCACGGCGGAAAGCTTAGTCATTTATGATAATAGCCGTGAAAAACCACCAGGCCTGGTCAAAGATTCCGGCGCAACGCTTGTTGGGCTCGATTTACAGTCCATTGTCAAAACGCTGAAAGGCAGTCGTCTCAATATGGTGGCATTGGGCGTTGTGGCTCAGCAAATCGGTTTAGCCAGTCATTTTGTTGAAGCCGCCTTACAAAAAACCTTGGGACGAAAAGGCCCAGAAGTGGTAGCAACCTCAATGGCCGCCGTGTCCGCAGGCATGTCATTACTGACCGATACCCCTCTACCTGGCTTAGCAGCTTGGCACCCCACCCAAGCACCGCGTTGGAATATGAGTGGTAATGAAGCCTGCGGTTTAGGGGCACTTCGTGGCGGCTTAAAGTTTGCTGCCGCTTATCCGATTACCCCCGCCACCGATATCGTCGAATATTTGGCGAAACCGCTGGCGCAAACCGGCGGTAACTTACTGATTGCTGAAGATGAACTGGCGGCAATGAATATGGTGATTGGCGCCTCCTTTGGTGGCATCCCCAGCATGACCTCGACTTCCGGTCCGGGTTTATCGTTGATGACCGAAGCCATGGGGTTGGCCGTTGCCGCTGAAATCCCTGCACTGGTGGTGACGGTCATGCGCGGTGGCCCCTCTACCGGCATTCCCACCAAGTCAGAACAATCTGATCTAAATCAAGCACTTTATGCCTTGCATGGTGATGCGCCGCATCTGGTCATTGCGCCACTCAATATTCAAGAAACGACCACCATTAGCCAGTGGGCATTGGCTCTAGCAGAAGCCCTTCAAACCCTTGTTATTTTAGTCACCGATCAGCATTTAGGACAAACACGGATGATAATGAATCCTGTTGCCCCTTTAGATTTAACTTTAGCGCGCACGCTACCGAAAACCACCAACGAAGAAACGCCCTACCAACGCTACCAACTGACCGACTCTGGGGTTTCTCCCATGTCGATTCCTGGCATGGCGGCATTTCAATACACGGCAGATGGACTCACTCACTCTGAGTCGGGACATCCGTCTTCACGCGCCGAAGATCATGCCCAACAACTCCATAAACGCGCCAATAAACTCAATCAATTTGATTATGGCGACCAATGGGCCTGCATTTTACCCATAGCCAAGGCGCAGTTCACGATTGTCACCTGGGGGTCAAGCTTCGAAGCCGTTAAGGAAGCCGTCATGACTTTAAATCAACAAGGGGCTGCGATTGCCTTAATCGGTCTCAGGCTCATTATGCCGTTACGCGCTGAGGCTTTATCACAATTAACGCAACAGCAAAGCGTTCTGGTCATCGAGCAAAACGATTCCGCTCAGTTGTATCATTATCTACTGTCTCATAAAGCCATCCCGCTTGATAGTGATGCCTTTGCCGAACCTGGCCCCTTATTGTTTAAGCCCACGGATTTAATCCCCCGTATTCAAACTTGGATGGAGGCTCGCACATGAACCTTGAAGACATTCCTGTTAAAAAAGCGCGCCCCAATGATTACACCTCCGATCAACACCCCGTTTGGTGTCCTGGCTGTGGTCATTTCTTTATTTTACGCGCACTGACCAAGGCGCTGGCATGGCTCAATTTATCTAAGGAAAATATTGGACTGGTATCCGGCATTGGCTGTTCATCGCGTTTGCCCGCTTATCTAGACGTTTACGGCTTTCATGGCATCCATGGTCGTGCCTTAGCGCTGGCCAGCGGCTTAAAACTGGCCAGGCCTGATTTAACAGTGATTGCAGCCGGCGGCGATGGCGATGGCTATTCGATTGGTGGCAATCATTTTATTCATGCGTGTCGACGCAATATGGACATGACCTATATAGTGATGGATAACGAAGTCTATGGCATGACCAAAGGCCAGCCCTCTCCCACCACCGATCCCGACTGGCACAGCAAGTTGGCTCCGAATGGCACGGGATTATCGAGTTTTAACCCCATGGGCATTGCGCTGGCTTCTGGTGCCAGCTTTATTGCCAGAGGCTTTTCGGGTGACCCGAATGGCCTGACGAAAATGCTAACCGAAGCCATTCAACACAAAGGGTTTTCACTGGTCGAGATAAAAAGTCCCTGTGTGACTTTTCGGCCTGAGCAAAAGGATTGGCATAAATCGATGCGCTTAATGAATGTAACCCCCTCGTCCAATCAAATGGAAGCCGCGCAAGCGATTTATGGCAGTGATGGCTTTGATACGGGCATCTATTACCAAGCAGACTTACCCGTTTATGAAGCTGAAAGTCCTCATGCAGAAAGCAAAATGGATTCAGAAAAATTAGACATCATCGAAAAGGCGCTTTTGGTATGAAAACACATCCATTTTTAAAAACCCATAACAAGCATTTGGCTTGGGTATTGGCCGCCGTCAATGAAATGATTGAAGAATCTATCTATTACTGCGATACCTTTGCCCACACCTTACATGCCCATCATAATGAGACGGCCGCGGCTATTTTTTCGGCGTTAAGCCCTTATTTCAAATCCGAGCAAGAGATTGTTTTAGCAAAATTACCCGAACAGAATCTACCTGAGATTCCCCCCTGGGAGATTCCCCACCAGGACTATGAACATCCGGCCAATGCCTTGATGCAGGCACATTATTTAATGACAGAACATGAAGCCTGGCAAATCGTCACAGATATGATTCAAGTGCATCATTGTTTTTATCGCGATTTAATTGCCAATAGCTCACAAAAAGAAGTGATTGATCTGATTACGTCTTTGCAAACACACTGTTTAAAATGTGAAAAGATTTGCGCCACCAAAAGACTGCCTGCAAAAAACGATGACCCACAAGACCCCATTGATGATTTAGATGCCCCTGTTGCACAAAGTTAGACCATGCTTAATTTTCGGGCTAACCTTCTTCAAAAGCTTAGCGATGTTTTCGCCAAACTAAAGTCATGCCTGCAACCCAAACCTTGGCAATGGGTTTTGCCCATTAAAGGCAGCTTCTACTATGATGCCGAACTGGCCGAAGCAGCGGGTTGGCTGATGATTGGGTGCGAACTGCAACTGCGCTGTGAGCCGGATAACCCTTATGATTCGCAGGCCGTACAAATTTATTTACCGCTTGTCCATCGCCGTCAACCGGCATTAATCGGCTATATTCCATATAGCCATAGCCGAGCGCTCACTTGGTTGCTGAATGATTCCCATCGTTCAGCGTCCTTCGACGTCAAACTGTTTAATGGCTATCGCCAATATCAGCGTTTACATTTATTTATCTGCATTCAAGCTCGATTAACACTCTGGCAACGACTGCGCCTGTCAATGTTAAAACGCCCCAACCGCCAGATTAAAAACCGTTAAAATAGCCTGATATATCGCAACCCCTGGAGAAAAAATGTCTTTATCGCAATCTGCCTCGTCCGCTGAGTTAGACCAGCTTGCACACCAACTGGAAGCCTCTGGTCAATATCAGGTCTTAAAGAAGTTTCAGCCTATCTCCCAATATCTCCCAGACAATCCGCAGATCGCACGCCACTTGGTTTGTATTATCGACACTGAAACCACCGGACTGAATACCGATAGCTGCGAAGTGATTGAACTAGGTTATCAATTAGTTGAATTTGATTCGCAAGGTCATTTCTATAAGGTGGTTTCTGCCAAAAACTTTTTGAATGAACCAGAAGGCGACATCTCTGCTGAAGTCACCCAAGTGACGGGACTGACGCTTGAAGATGTGAAAGGACACACCATTCCTTGGGACGAAGTGGTTAACGACATCAGCCAAGTTCAACTGTGCATTGCGCATAATGCCGGCTTTGACCGCCCTATTTTGGAACGCTACCATGATTGCTTTGTCGACAAGGTCTGGGGGTGCTCGGCCAGCCAGATTGACTGGTTTCATCTGGCTAAAGTCGGATCGCGTAGCCAGGAATTTTTGTGCTGGAAAGTGGGACATTTTTATTATGAAGCGCACCGCGCTCTAGATGATGTGCAAGCCCTGACACACCTTCTAAGCCAGCCCATTTCCGATGCAGCACAACCAGCATTGCTCTTTTTATTGCAAACCGTCCGTCAGCAAAAGGTGTTAATCAAAGCAACCGGCGCGCCTTTCGATCTAAAAGATGCTTTAAAACAACGAGGCTATCGCTGGCAAGCCAAACTGCGAGTTTGGCAAAAGGTTTTTGATGCCTCGGAACAACAAGCAGAACTGGCCTGGCTTCAGGATCAGAATGTGCATTCACCCGAAGTCATCAAACTCAAAGCCACCGACAGTTTTTCGATTCGTGCGCAATAACAAAAATCAACTGCAAAAATGACCAGGCCTGGTCATTTTTCGCGTGCCAGTTTGGCACATATTTGACGTTTATAAGCCTATTCTGTATAGTTGATAACTTACAACATAAATAAAGGTCAACATAACATGGCAACGACACGCTCCAGAATAACCGCAAGAGTGGATATCGAAACGCAATCACTTCTTTCCAAAGCTGCTGCAATCTCTGGCGTCTCTAGCATTAATTCGTTTGTACTCAATGCAGCGATCGAAAAGGCCAAACAACTTATTGAACGCGAGCAAATGCTTTCGCTTTCAGCACATGATGCCACGATGCTGATGGATGCTTTGGATAAACCCGCGCATGAAAATGAGAACTTAAAAGCAGCATTCGCTCGTTATAAAGAAGTGTAATGCAAATTTGCCCATTGGATAAATCCCGGCATGACAGACGTGCTTTCGACTGTGGTATCAAAGCTCTGAATGATTATTTAAAAATGATGGCAAATCAACAATCACAAAGAGACAACGCTCGCACCTATATCCTTGAAAATGAAGCAAACCCACATAAAATCATTGGATTTTATACCCTTTCAATGACGGTTATCGATTTAGAAGGGTTACCCAAAAATCTACAAAAAAAACACCCTTCTTCATTATCTGCAGGCTTGATTGCAAGACTGGCCGTTGACAAAAAGTACACGGGGAAGCGACTTGGAGAGTTTTTGCTTATAGATGCGCTTAAAAAACTATTACGAGCCAGCCAAGAGATTGGATTTCCATTCGTCATTGTGGATGCGAAAGATGGCGCAACCAC
>CBFHUY010000058.1:0-10873 GCA_965658885.1 Hydrogenovibrio sp. | reverse complement strand
TGAAGGCAAAGGCTTAATGGGCAGTACCCAGGCGCACTTAGAATTCCTCCCCGAAAGCACCACTGACTTTATTTTTGCCGTATTTGCCGAAGAACTTGGCCTTATTGGTGTTGCCGCATTACTGACACTTTACCTATTAATCATTGCCAGAGGGCTCTATATTGCATCACAAGCCCAAGATAATTTTGCCAGACTGACGGCCGCCAGCTTAGTGATGACATTATTCGTCTATGTCTTTGTCAATATAGGCATGGTGAGTGGTATTCTGCCAGTCGTAGGACTCCCCTTGCCCTTAATCAGTTACGGCGGCAGTTCAATGGTCACGCTAATGATTAGCTTCGGTATTTTAATGTCGATTCAGACCCATAAAAAACTGCTTACCTCTTAAAACCCAGACAAACGATAATTTGTTGATTACAAGGCGGGAAAAGCGGCTCGACCGCTTTAGCTTTAGGCTCAGATATGTTAAATTATAAAAACTATTAATAGCTAAAAAGATTCTAACAACATGACCAAGATTTTTGCCTTATTTTTAACACTTATTGCATCGACCGTCAGCTTTGCTAACACCCCACTTGCCTCACCAACACCATCGGCTGCCGTTCCTCATGTCATTCCATCCGCTCCGAACATTCAAGCAAAAGCTTATGTTTTGGTTGATTATGACAGTGGCAAAACCATTGCGAGTCTAAACCCACAAAATAGAATTGAACCAGCAAGCTTAACCAAAATTATGACGGGCTATGTCGTCATCAGTGAACTCAAAAATGGCACCATTCAACTGAATGATGAAGTCACCATTTCTACCAAAGCTTGGCAAATGCCTGGCTCCAGAATGTTTATTGAAGTCGGCAAGAAAGTGACCGTGCAAGACTTAATAAAAGGCATGGTAATCCAATCAGGAAATGATGCCAGTGTTGCACTCGCTGAACATGTCGCTGGCAGTGAAGAAGTTTTTGCAGAGTTGATGAATCGTTATGCCCAATCCCTTGGCATGACTGACACCCATTTTGTCAATGCAACGGGACTCCCGCACCCAGACCATTACACGACCGCTGCCGATCTAGCGATCTTAACCCAAGCACTCATTAATAACTTTCCAGAAGAATACCAATGGTATTCCAAAAAGAAATTCACCTATAACGGTATTACTCAATACAACCGCAATAAACTGCTATGGCAAGACCCTAGCGTTGACGGCTTAAAAACCGGCCATACCGAATCAGCTGGTTTTTGCCTAGTCACTTCTGCTAAAAGGGATGAAATGCGCCTTATTTCAGTCCTATTAGGCGCTGACGATGCCAAGCAGCGTGTGCAAGAAAGTCAAAAGCTTTTAAATTATGGCTTCCGTTTTTTCGAAACGCACAAGCTGTATGACCAGGGACAACGCCTAAATGAAACCCGCATCTGGGAAGGCAAACAAGACATGCTAGGCCTGGGGCTGACGGATACGCTCTACATTACCATTCCGCGCGGTCAGTATAAAAACCTCGTAATCGAATCTTCGATTGATCCTCAAATCACTGCGCCAGTGCAACAGGGTCAACAGCTCGGCAAATTATTTATCACTTTCAATAACGAAACCTTAGTTGAAAAACCTTTAGTTGCATTGAAGGATGTTGAACAGGGCTCTTTTTTCAAGAAGCTATTTGACCAAATTAAACAACTGCTAAACAGTTTATTTGGATTTTTAGGACTCTAAACAGATGACCAAAGAGGCCTCTCAAATTGCATACTTAAACGGCGATTTTTTACCGATTGAAAAAGCAAAAATTTCAACCCAAGACCGGGGTTTTCTATTTGGGGATGGCGTTTACGAAGTCATCCCCGTCTATGGCAAACACATCTTTACTCTAGAAGCGCATTTGAATCGGCTCAAGCGTAGCTTAAAAGAAACGGCTATTTTAAACCCTCTGACCGACAAAGAATGGCATAAGCTGCTCAATAAAATTGTTCACCTTCACGCTTGGCAAAATCAATATCTATATATTCAGGTAACGCGAGGCACCCAATTACAGCGAGATCACCTCCCCGAATCTGACTTAACGCCCACACTCTACATCTATACCAACCCCCTCAAGCCACTTAGTGAGGATATTCAAGAAAATGGTATTCATGCCATTACCTTAGAAGATATTCGTTGGTTAAGGTGCGATATTAAGGCGATCACTTTGTTACCCAATATTATGCTAAAGATGGCGGCTCAACAGCAAGGTGCACAAGATGCCATCCTCATCAAACCGAATGGTCAGGTGGCAGAAGGCACCTCAAACAATGTCTTCGTCATCAAGAATAAGACATTATTCACCCCTCCCAATGGCCCGCAGATCCTGCCGGGGATTACCCGTAGCGTAATACTAAAAATGGCGAATGATCACCAAATAAACCTCATTGAAGCGCCTTTATTTCAAGAGGACTTGGAAGCGGCAGATGAAATTTGGTTAACCAGCTCCACGAAAAACGCTGTACCCGTTACTCAGCTCAATCACCAAGCGGTTGGAAACGGCAGGCCTGGTCAAATTTGGCAGCATTTTCAGGGCTATTTTGATAACGAAATACAGAATTTTATTAAACAAGTAGAAGACAAGAGATTAACATGACGGTTGATTTACATTCCGAAGAAACCCTTATGGAATTCCCCTGTGACTTCCAACTCAAAGCCATGGGTCACAACACCGAAACCTTTATTGAAACGGTTTTTGAAATCACGAACAAACATGCACCTGACGCGAGCCGTGACAAAATGCACATCAAAGACTCCAAAGGCAAAAAATTTATTTCGGTCAATATTCATTTTCAAGCGACCAGTTTAAATCAGCTACACACGATTTACGGTGAACTGAAAGCCCACCCAGAAGTGCTGATGACACTCTAAACAGCATGGCAATCATTATTCGTTCTCTAGGGCTTCAACCCTATGAAAAGACTTGGCAAGCCATGCAAACGTTTACCGACCAGCGCAATAACGATACAGCAGACGAAATCTGGTTTTGCCAACACCCACCGACGTTCACTCAGGGCTTAAACGGCGATCCCAAACACCTCCACCCCTCGGTCGAAACACAAACCATTCCATTGATTCAAACAGACCGTGGCGGCCAAGTCACCTACCACGGCCCCGGACAACTGATCTGTTACTTGTTACTCGTTTTAAAACGTTTAAAAATGGGGGTCAGAGCACTTGTATCCTTAATAGAACAAACCCTCATTACACTATTGGCGGAAGTGCATATCGATGCCAATGCTAGAGCCGACGCGCCTGGCGTTTATGTGGAAGGTCAGAAAATTGCTTCATTGGGCTTAAAGGTGCGCAAACATCGCACCTATCACGGCTTATCATTAAACGTTGATATGGATATGACCCCTTTTCAGTGGATCACACCCTGCGGACTTTCAAATATCGAAATGACTCAAGTTCACGATTTGAACGCACAACCATCCCTTGATCACCTCCAGGTTCGCTTATCTGAACTACTGTTGGATCAACTTCAATCAAACCCGCTGGCTGCTCAGGTATAATATCCGGTCATATTCAAAACGGAAGGCCATTTGTCATGAGCGCACCTCAATATCAAGAAATCACGGTTGATCAATTAACCCAAAGTCTCAAATCGCGCAACGCCAACATGTCTAAAGGCGAGTACAAAACCAAATCGTTAAAAAACAAGCCCGATCCAACCCAGCCCAAACTCAAAAAACCGGCATGGATCAAAGCCAAGCTCCCAAAAGCGCAGCACATAGGTCGCGTTAAAGAATTGAAAGCTATCTTGCGCGAACAAGGGTTGAACTCCGTTTGTGAAGAAGCTTCCTGTCCAAATTTAGGCGAATGTTTTGGCCACGGCACCGCCACCTTTATGATTATGGGGCACATCTGTACACGCAAATGCCCCTTCTGTGATGTCACCCACGGACGACCCAATCCACTTAATCCAGAAGAACCTGAACAATTAGCACAAACCATCGCCGCGATGAAACTCAACTATGTCGTTATTACCTCTGTTGACAGAGATGATTTACGGGATGGTGGCGCGCGCCATTTTAGTGACTGTATTCAAGCGATCCGTCAGCAAACCCCAGATGTAAAAATTGAAACCCTTGTTCCTGATTTCAGAGGTCGCCTGACGGTTGCGCTTGACACCCTGGCACAAACCCCTCCCGATGTGATGAATCATAATTTGGAAACCGCGCCCAGACTCTATGACGAAGCACGCCCAGGTGCCGATTATCAAGCATCGCTCACGCTGCTTAAAAATTTTAAACAGCTTCATCCGCAAACCTTAACCAAATCTGGCTTAATGGTTGGTTTAGGTGAACGCTATGACGAAATTATCGAGGTCATGCAAGACTTACGGGCACATGATGTTGATATGCTGACCATTGGACAATACTTACAACCGTCAGATTACCATCTACCGGTTCAGCATTATTGGACACCTGATGCTTTTAAACAACTCGAAACGGCTGGTTTAGAAATGGGCTTTCAGCATGTTGCATCTGGGCCAATGGTTCGATCTTCCTACCACGCAGACCTGCAAGCACATGGACAGTTTTCGGAGACCTCACTCGCATGAACGACCCAATACAACGATTTTTATTTAAAGACCTTAATATTCGAGGACAACACCTGAATATTCACCAGGCCTGGCAGAAAATGATTGAAGATCGGCATTATCCTGACAGCCTAATACAAGTGCTGGGTGAGCTGACAGCCGTTGCCATCATGCTGGCAAACGGCATGAAGCATACGGGAAAAGTATCTATCCAGGTTCAAGGCTCAGGCCCGGTCAACTTGTTAGTGGTTCAAGTCAGCCATACCTTTGATCTTCGCGGGGTCGCCAAAACCAATCAAACACTCACCCATGAATCGGGACTCAATGCGCTGTTAGGGGATGGTCAAATTCTAGTCACGTTGGAAAACACCCAAACAGGCCATTTTTTTCAGTCTTATGTTCCAAGAGAAGCCGATACCATTTCTGACTGTTTTGAAGCCTTTTTAAGCCAATCTGAACAGCTCCCATCCAAGCTTTGGCTCGCCGCGAATGATCAAGCCATCGGTGGCGTATTGATTCAAAAAATGCCAACCACCGATGACCAAGATGAAGACGGCTGGGAACGCATTACGCATCTCAGCCATACTGTGACCGAAGCTGAATTGCTTGAATGTGATGCCCCAACCTTACTTCATCGACTCTTTCATGAAGAGACGGTTGAACTCTACCCTCCACAAAGCGTTCAGTACGATTGCCCTCAAGACCAACAAGCGGTTGAAACCATGCTGAAATCTCTCGGAGAAACGGAAGTTCGTAAGATTCTAGAAGAACAAGGCCAGGTCGTCATTCACAATGAAATGTGTAATCTTCATTTCAAGTTTGACGAATCAGACATTAATCGAATTTTTTCAGGTGCGGAAAGCGACTCAACTTTACACTAGAAAAGAACAGCATTAGAGTTTTAGAAATCTTCCCACTCGTCATGTTGATTCTTGGGCTGAGATGGCTCTGGGACCTCACGCTGATGAGTTGGCAATGAAGCCGTAGGCTTGACTTCCGATTGCCCGTCATTAAACAAATGACGTTTTAATTCATCAATTAATTCAATAATTTCTTTTGAATAGTGACTTACCTTATCTTTTTGTTGACTTGCCAACTGCATATCACCCAACGCTTTTGCATCAATGACCTTTCCAACCGTTTGGTGCATTTCAGCATGGACAGTGATTAGTTTTTGCATTTCAGCGAGATGCTCATACTTTTTCCCTTCACTATAAATCCACTTCCCGAGTAGGCAAGCATCATCACGTCGAACACTATTTTCATCAAACTCAACCTTTTCGCCAACCAAAAAACGCTCTAAATCAACCGTCCAGGCACGATGTCGATTTTTGGCTTCCTCTAATTCAAAACCGGCCTTTTGAGAGCCTTTGGAATGCCCGAGTTCCGTTGAGCTCGCGGAAATTTTAAATTTTCCAACAAAATCTGCTTGTGTTTCGGCTTCTTCACTCATATTGCCTGAAGTTGCCGCCAATTGCTCTACCAAAGCCGCATTCTGCTGGGTCATATTATCTAGTTCTGAAACCGCAATATTAATCTGCTCAAGTCCCTGAGTTTGCTCGTATGCTCCTTTCGATAATTGATCAATCAATGTACTCACTTCATTGATTTTAACAACCACATCCTCAAAGGCATCATTGGTTTTTTCTACCAACTCGGTCCCCTGTGTTATTTTTTGCGTTGCCGTTGAAATTAGGTTCGAAATCTCTTTCGATGATTCCGCTGATTTTTGTGCCAGATTGCGAACTTCTCCTGCAACTACAGCAAACCCTCTACCGTGATCTCCTGCCCTAGCAGCTTCCACTGCAGCATTGAGTGCCAACAAATTGGTTTGGAAAGCGATACCGTCAATCACTGACGTAATTTCGGCAATTTGTTTGCTTAATTCACTGATATCATGAATTGCGTTAGAGGTTTCCTTCATTTCCTCAATTGCCAGTTCAGCCTCCTTCGTTGCCTCCGAGGAAAGCTGATTCACGCGATGCATATGATCTTCGGAATTTTTTACAGTGCTGGTAATTTGTTCCATTGACGAAGCGGTTTGTTCCAGAGAAGCCGCTTGAGACTGAGTTCGCTCTGATAAATCATCACTGGCATTCGACACTTCCTTTGCCATATGACCAATTTCACTAGAACCTGCTTTGATTTGCCCGAAGGTGGCTTCGATATTGGTTAGGGCAATATTGGTGGCCTCCTTCATCGCCAAAACTTCTCCCTGATAATCACCCTGCATTCGATTGGTTAAATCGCCTTTGCTCATCTGATGCAAAACATCACTGATATTGTGAATCAATTCAGCAAAAGCACCTAACAGAGTATTGATGGAACCGGAAAGCGACTTATTAAACCCTTGCAATTCACTGGTATCAATACGCTCCACCAATAACCCTTTGGCTGCATTTGAAATAATACTTTCAATATTGGCTTCAATCGCCAATTGTTCCGTGACATTTTTCCATTCTGCAACGGTTCCAATCCGTTGATGATCTTCGCTAAATATGGGGTCTAAAATCAAATCAATCGTAACATTGCCATATTCAATCCGAGTTTCAACTGTCTGTTGGAGGTTATCAAGTAATTGACTCCAGTGCTGAGTATCTTGATGAAACATTTCAAAGGATTCTTGAATCAATGTTTCTGTATTTAAGTTAGGCAGTGCGGTATTTAATTCGGACTTGATCTTAGCCAACAGTTGCTTAAACGCTGAATTCACAAAGACAATCTTGTGAAAACGATCAATAACCATAATATTGGATGATGCTGCATTCAAAGCTTGCTGAATTTGCATGGAACGGTTCAAAGAAGCCTTAACATCATCGAAATCCGCACCTAAACGGATTTGCATGGACTTTAAGCGCCCTAAAGTTCGGTGGCTTAATGCTCGGCCAGATGAATCAATTGGTTGATGAAAATCCCCTTCTGAAATGGCCGTTAAATGTTGATAAATCTGACACAGTTTTCGATTCATCGATAAGGAGGATGCGATAATCAAAACAATAAAGACGGCATCCAAAATTTCAAAGAGTATCGCTGGTACACTGCTAATGAATAATGGTGCATTCGCCGATAATAACAGCAACAAGCTGAATACAATAATGAGGTGAGTCGATTCAAAGCGCGAAAACAGATTCAACTTAGCCGCTGTATTGTCAACATAGCCTTCAGAAAGCGAAAGCTTTCCAGCTGAAATAGCCTTATAAGCCTTTTCAGCCGCCGTAATTTCTTGTCGTGTGGCCGGTACTCTCACCGACATATAGCCCGTGATTTCACCCTTTTCAAAAATGGGCGTCGCACTGGCCTTTACCCAGTAATGATCACCATTTTTTCTTCTATTTTTTACAATTTGAGACCAGGGCTTACCAGCTTGAACAGTTTGCCAAAAATCTTTAAAAACGGCGGCTGGCACATCGGGATGTCGTAAAATATTGTGAGGTTGACCAACCAAATCTTTCCATTCATAGCCGCTGGCTTCAATAAAATCTTCATTCGCTTGCACGATATTACCATGCAAATCGGTTCTTGAAACAATCGTAATTCCCTGTTTTAATGGGTATTCTTTTTGGGTAACGGTCATTTTCTGTTCGCTCACACTTACCACCTTATGGATTTGCAGTTAGACTTTCACAGCCTAAACTTATACTGGAGCGAATTTTACCACTGGAAAATGTAAGACTTCATCACTTTTTCTTACAAAAACCATAGTTATTACAGGGTTACTATTTTGTATGCGCTGTTAAACAAGACATAAATCGGGGAGTGAAAACCACAAAAATAACCATACCCAAAGGGCACAACGGGCCTGGTTATTTTGAATCGGAAGTATGCGCAGGCAACACCTTTTTTGGCCGAATGCCCAGCAACCACAACACTAAGCCATAAAGCGTCATAGCTACCATAACGAGTCCCAACAACCATGCCAGTCGCGTCCAAGCATTAAATCCCAGCCAGTCACTGGTCTCGGGTCGAAACACCAAGATAAACCCAACCAAGACCATATTGGCGACGCCAACTTGAAGCCACAACTTGCCCCAACCGGCTAAAGGCTTAAAAACGCCTTGTTTCACCAAAAACCAATACAGCAAGCCCGCATTAATAAAGGCAGAAAGCGTGGTTGCCAGTGCCAAGCCGACGTGCGCTAAGGGACCAATTAGAGCCAAGTTCATGACCACATTGGTAAGCAATGCAGCGACTGCAATCTTAACAGGGGTTTTCATATCTTTACGAGCATAAAAGGCTGGGGCTAAAATCTTGACCAAAATAAAGCCCAATAACCCAAAGGAATAGGCCATTAAACTCATTCCCGACATAGAGACATCTTGTTCACTAAAAGCCCCGTAAAAGAAAAGACTGATAATCAGCGGCTCCGCTAATAACAACAAACCAAATGTCGCAGGAACGCCAATAATCAAAACCAACCTCAAGGCGAAATCAATATCGGCTTCAAACCCCTGCCAATCTTTCAGCGAAGCTTTTTTGGATAATCCTGGCAACACCACCGTTGCCAAAGCAACCCCAAATACGCCTAACGGGAACTCCATTAAGCGATCCGAATAATACAGCCATGACACAGATCCTGTCACCAAGAAAGAGGCTAAAACAGTGTCTACCAATAAATTGATTTGTGCCACCGACACACCGAAAAGCGCAGGCAACATTAGGCGCTTAACCTCAGAAACGCCTTCATTCGGCTGCAAAGAAGGCCTTGGTAGCAGTCCTAACCGTTTTAAGAAAGGCAGATGAAACAAAAGTTGAACCACCCCAGCAACCAACACCCCCCAGGCAAGTGCCATCACTGGAATATCTAACAAAGGTGAAACCCATATAGCGAAAGAAATCAAAACCAGATTTAAAAAAACAGGCGTAAACGCAGGTACGGCAAATTGATTATACGTATTTAAAATGGCCGATGAAAAAGCCACCAGTGAAATCAATAACAGATAGGGAAAGGTAATCGACAGCATATCTGCTGCTAATTGGAATTTCTCAGGATCATCAACAAAGCCAGGTGCGAACACCCACATCCACAAAGTTGACCCGAACACCCCAAACGCGGTCAATAACAACAGTATCCCGCCTAGTCGCGTCAGGATGGCGTCCACCAGTTGCTTAACAGCCGCTTGCCCGCCTTTCTCTTTGACATCCGCTAAAACAGGTACAAAAGCTTGTGAAAAAGCGCCTTCCGCAAATAGTCGTCGAAAAAAGTTGGGAATTTTGAAGGCAACAAAAAACGCATCGGCTCCGGCAGAAGCCCCAAAATATCGTGCAATGACCATATCCCGAACAAAGCCTAACACCCGGGAAATCATTGTCATGCCGCCAACAGTTGCTGTTGCTTTTAATATGGCTTTCAAAGTAAGTGTCTTTAATTAATCAAAATATGACGGTATTTTACCGACTAATCTATGACAGATCATGATTTCTTACGCATCTAAGCAAATCCGTCAGACATAAAAAAACCAGGCAAGCCTGGTTTTTATCACATAACAAAGTGGACGTTAATTGAATAATTAAGCCATTGCTTTGATACGAGCATTAATACGACTCTTACTACGTGCCGCTTTATTTTTTGCAATAATACCTTTACGAGCCATGCCATCTAAGCTTGATTGTGCATCTTTAAATGCTGCATTAGCCGCGGCCTGATCACCTGAATCAATTGCAGATAATACTTTTTTTACGGTGGTACGCATTTCAGAACGCATACTGGCGTTATGTTGACGACTCTTCTCGGCTTGCCTAGCTCTTTTTGTTGCTTGTGCTGAATTTGCCATTTAAATACTCCAAAAATTTGATTTCAATAGTTTTTTTGTCGATACGCATCGACCATCGACACTCATTAAGAAAGGGCTAAATCTTCCTAAAGTATCTAAACGTTTGAAAGGATTGCCGGATTATCCATAATAGCGAAAGCCTTGTCAACTTCTTTATCGAAAACAGCCACGTTTTTACACAAGTTGACTCGCAGGACATTGAAAATATTTAGAGCTATCTTCAGTCTAATCAACTCTTAAAGCCTAAAAGCCAGGCATAAAAAAAGCCGAACAAAACTGTTCGGCTTTCTGAATAATGGCGGTGAAGGAGGGATTCGAACCCTCGATAGGGGATAAACCCTATACTCCCTTAGCAGGGGAGCGCCTTCAGCCTCTCGGCCACTTCACCTTGTACGCTTAAAGCGAAAGCTCTAATTGTGGCGCGTATGATACCTTGAAATGATAGGGTTGTAAAGAGACAGACCCCGCCTTTATTGGACTGTTTTTCAATTACTGATCCAGCTCAAAAGCTTGATGCAGGGCTTGAACTGCTGTTTCCAATAAACCTTCTGC
>CBFHUY010000057.1:0-10923 GCA_965658885.1 Hydrogenovibrio sp. | reverse complement strand
GAATTTTGCTGGCTTTTTCTTTGCGCTTTACGACACCGTTTCCAGCCCGAATAGAGAATCATTGGAAACAGTAGGGTTAACAGCAGTCGATAAAGCCAGAGTTGCATGGAGAGTCTTTCCTGCGCTTAGCGGTTAAGATCGTAAATTTGAATCACGCCGACAATTTTCTGCTCCGGTCCAGACTGTGAAACCAGTAATGAGGTGATTTTTTGCTGGTTCATTTGTTCTTCTGCATCCGATAAGCGTGCCTCAGCATCAATGGTTTTCGGGTTTGGAGACATGATATCGGCGGCGGTTTGTTGCATAAACCCATCTGGGTGTTCTTCCATCTGACGACGCAAGTCCCCATCCGTAATAATGCCTTTGCCTTGATCCACGATGCAGAGTCCGAGTCGTCCCTCTGTCATGGTATGAATCACGTCTTTCATACTGGCATTGGCTGTGACAAAAGGCAGGTTGTCAGACTTCATCTCATGTTTGACTCGTGTGAGTAGTTTACGCCCTAAACTGCCACCAGGATGGAAACGGGCAAAGTCTTGCGGTTTAAAATCCCGTTTTTCCATTAAAGCCACAGCTAACGCATCGCCCATAACCAAGGTTGCAGTGGTCGAGGAGGTGGGTGCTAGTTGATGGATGCACGCTTCTTGCGGCACGGCAATATTTAAATGGAAGTCAGCATTTTGTGCCAAGGTGGAATCAGGGCGTCCTGTCATGGCAATAATTAGGTTGCCATTGTCCTTAAGGAAAGGAATGAGCTTAATGACTTCTTCGGTTTCGCCCGAATTGGAGAGTGCGATAAAAATGTCTTTAGGAGACACCATGCCTAAATCACCATGAAATGCTTCACCTGGGTGCATAAAGAAACAGGGGGTTCCAGTGCTGGCCAAAGTCGCCATGATTTTTTTGCCAATCAGGCCAGACTTGCCCATGCCGCAGATGACCACTCGTCCTTCAGTGGTCAAAATGGCATCAACGCTTTGGCTAAAATGATTGTCGAGCTGTTGGCTAAGCGCTTGAATGGCTTCGGCTTCGATTTGAAAAACGCGTTTTGCTGTGTCGATGGTGTTCATAAGATGCCTTTTTGTGAAAGTCGCTAAAAGGTAATGCCAAGATGCAGATTGTGAAAGTCGGTGCCAGGATTCGGAAGCTCAATGCCGGCATTAGAAATGTGCAGGTAACGATAACCGATTTCAAAATCGGTCGTTTGCACGCCAAATCCAAAAATACTGCCAAATTGAAACTGGGTCGACTTGAATTCATTTTCAATGGTGACATCTGAAAGCCAGTTAGGGCCGCCGCCCAGTTCAAAATAAGGGTTAAGGTGGCCGAGATGATAGCGGCTTTGAAAGACAGGGTTGATGCCGAGAACATAGCCGCTCTTATTGAGCGGTGTTTTCAGCGAAGAGCGCCAGCTTCCGGCATTGAATTCCATGCGCCCAGTCAATTGGTAATTGCCGTTTTGGTATAACGGTGTTTGCCAGTCTGCGCCCAGTGACAGGCGTTGAAAACTAATGGTGTTATCACTTCCCACATCAGCGCTCAGCGTGACTCTGTTGGTGTCAATCCCTGGTTCCAAGCTGCAAGGCGGCTTACCTTGATAGCAGGCAAACCCGAGTGAAGCGACTGCACCCCAGATGGTCGCATTCATTAAGAAATCGTTTGAGGTGTCAAAAGCGTGTGCGTTATTTGCTTGAAGCGGCAACAGTGTGCTGAGCAATACCAAAAAAAATGCGCGATAGCGACTTTTAAAAACCAACATTGATTGAGAATCCTGATAGACTTATGACTTATATAAACGTTTTTGATGATTCATTTATAAATGAGTCGTAATTTTACCTTAAATTTAATCTTAGTTATGAATAGTCACGATTTTTCCCAAACAAAAATATTAGTAGTTGGCGATGTAATGCTTGATCAGTATTGGTCTGGTCGAGCGGGTCGCATCTCGCCAGAAGCACCGGTTCCGGTGGTTAAAGTTGCGGATGAAACCGTGCGCGCGGGTGGTGCGGCCAATGTGGCGTTGAATGTTGCCGACTTGGGTGCGCAAGTGAAGTTGATGGGCATTATTGGAAAGGATTCGTTTGGCACTCAGTTGAACCAAGTATTGGAAGGTGCACAGGTCGCATCCGATTGGGTTTTTTCTGAGTCGGGGACTATCCGTAAATTGCGCGTTTTGAGTCATCACCAGCAATTGATTCGGATGGACTTTGAAGACAAGGTACCCGCTTCAGCGGCACAGCAGTTAGCCACGTCGGTTGTAGAGCAGGTTGCAAATTATGATGTGCTGTTGATTTCAGATTATGCCAAGGGCGCTTTGCAGTATGTGCAACAAATGATTGTGGCAGCGAATCAAGCGCAAGTTCCCGTTTTGATTGACCCCAAAGGCAATGACTTTTCACGCTATTCCGGTGCAACATTGGTTAAACCCAATCAAGGTGAGTTTGAGTTGATTGTGGGTCCTTGTCTGGATGAAGCCGATTTAATTAGTAAGGCACAGGCTTTGTTGGAGCAGGTTGGCATAGACGCCCTCTTGGTGACGCGTAGTGAACATGGTATGGCACTGATTGAGCGTCAGGCTGATCCGACGATATTAAAATCAAGAGCTCAGGAAGTATTTGATGTGACGGGGGCTGGCGATACGGTTATTGCAACGCTAGCAACCGCGTTTGGCAGTGGTTTATCTTTGCCCAAGTCCGTGAGCTTGGCGAATGTTGCGGCCAGTATCGTGGTGGGCAAGGTTGGGACTTCAACTGTGTCACTGGCGGAGCTTGAAGAGCAACTTCGGTTGGCGCGACGGCATAAAGGTTATGCCTCAATGAGTGAAGAAGAGGTTCGGACGCTTATTCAAGTCGCACAGGATCAGGGCGAAAAAGTAGTCTTTACCAATGGCTGCTTTGATCTGTTACACAGTGGCCATGTGCGTTACCTAAATGAAGCGGCTAAACGTGGAGATCGTCTCGTTGTTGCCGTCAATTCAGATGAATCAGTTCGGCAGTTGAAAGGGGACTCACGCCCGATTGTACCGCTAGAAGGACGGATGGAATTATTATCGGCACTCAGCTGCGTTGATTGGGTGGTGCCTTTTTCTGAAGAAACGCCTGAGCGGTTAATTTGTAACCTAAAACCGGATGTTCTCGTTAAAGGCGGCGATTATCAGCCTGAAGAGATTGCGGGTGCAGATTGTGTGTGGAAAAATGGCGGTGAAGTGGCGGTATTGTCTTTTTGGGATGGTTTTTCCACCACGCAATTGGTTGATAAAATTCAAGCAAAAGAGCGGGATGGAGATGTCATAGAATGAATATTGCCAGAGCACTTAAAGCCCATCAAATCGCTATTGAATCTGTCACGAAATCGTCACAACAGTTAGAAAATTTAGTCGCTAAAATGGCAGAGACCTTGAATGCGGGTGGAAAGGTTTTATGGATGGGGAATGGCGGCAGTGCTGCCGATGCTCAGCATATGGCTGCTGAACTTATGGTGCGTTATGTAAAAGATCGAGCGCCTTTGGCATCGATTGCCTTAACCACCGATAGTTCAATACTAACGGCTCATAGCAATGACTATGCATTTGAGAGTGTTTTCGCTCGTCAAATTGAAGGATTGGCCAGGCCTGGTGATATTGTGATAGGGTTGTCTACTTCTGGTAATAGTGAGAATGTTGTACAAGGGATGGAACAAGCCAAACGACAAGGCTGTGTCAGTGTCGCCATGACCGGAGAGGCATCGTCTAAGCTATCCGCCATCAGTGATTTCTGCTTCCAAGTGGCATCTAATGAAACCGCCCGCATTCAAGAAACGCATAGTTTTATTTGTCATTTGCTTTGCGAGGGGCTAGACGACTTTTTCGCTTAGCCTCATGACAGTTTTGCTAACATCCTTCGATGGCGTTAGCGTTTTTGCTGTGATCCCTATTTAGGAGGTTAAGTGTCTCAGATTTTGGCTGGCGATGTCGGCGCAACGAAAGTATTGCTGCAAGCGTATGATGTCGATTCTCAAACTTTATTAGCTGAATCCCGTTATATCAGTGGTAACTTTGCTTCTTTAATTGAAGTGATTCAGTTATTTCAACAACAGTGTCGTATTACCCATTTTTCAGCCGCTTGTCTGGGCTTGCCAGGTCCGGTTGTTGGTCGAGAGGCAAGGCTAACGAATTTACCTTGGGTGGTTAATGCGGGCTTGATTGAAGAACAGTGCTGGATTGATCATGTCTCCTTAACCAATGATTTTTATGCAGCAGCATTAGGCGTTGATGAACTGGTTGAAAGCGACTTGTTATGCTTGCAACCGGGTATTCCCAATATGCAAAGTAATCGACTGGTTGTTGGCGCAGGCAGTGGTTTGGGTGTGGCGCCGATTAAAAATTGTGACGGACATTTTATTCCCCAGTCTTCAGAGGGAGGGCATATTGATTTTGCCCCGGTCAATGATCTCCAAATTGCAATATTGAAATGGTGTCGTCAAAAATGGTCGCACGTTTCCTACGAACGGTTATTGTCTGGTGAAGGTTTAGAAACCCTTTATTTCTTTTTCAGTATAGAAGAGCATGGTCATGGGCATAAAGGACTGAAAGCGCCGTTGATTCATCAAGCCGCTTTAGAGGGTGAAAATGTCGCTATTCGCGCTATAAATGCCTTTGTTGAAATTTATGGTGCCTATATTGGTAATTTAGCGTTAATATGGGAATCTAATGCTGGCGTTTATATCGCGGGTGGTATCGCACCTAAGATTAGCCACTGGATGATGAAACCGATTTTTTTGAATGCTTTTTTGAATAAAGGGCGAATGCGAAATCTGGTTGAAAATACCCCTATCTACTTGGTTTTAAATGAAAAGGTAGGGCTGTTAGGTGCAATGCAACAAGCCATAAAAAATCACAATCTTGCGAATACTCGATGATACTGAGGGAAAATGGTATTGTTAGAGAAATAATGTTCGTTATCACAATAAATGCTTAACGGTTTGCACAAATCGAAAACAGAGGGCGTCGGCGATAAACCCTGTTTTGATGGAATGCAAAACGGCTTGAATCAGTCAGGGTCAATGGAGGGGATAACATGAAAAATTACAGCGAGACAAAAACAGTTACCGATTTAACGCGCAAAACCTTAGCCTTAGTTTTAGCGGGTGGAGAAGGTAGCCGTTTAAAGGATTTAACCAAATGGCGAGCCAAGCCCGCAGTGCCCTTTGGTGGAAAGTATCGGATTATTGATTTTGTGTTGTCAAATTGTGTGAATTCTGGCATCCGTAAAATCGGTGTTTTAACTCAGTACAAGTCACACTCTTTAATTCGCCATGTTCAAAGAGCTTGGTCTTTTATGCGCTATGAAGTCGGTGAATTTGTCGAATTGTTACCTGCTCAGCAACGGGTTGACAAAGGTTGGTATAAAGGCACGGCCGATGCGCTTTACCAAAATTTAGATATTTTACGTCGTCATACCCCAGATTATGTGTTGGTATTAGGGGGCGATCATATCTATTCAATGGATTATAGTAAGATGTTGTTCGAGCATGCGAAATCCGGTGCAGATGTGACGATTGGTTGCATTGAGGTGCCTCGCATGGAAGCCAAAGGGTTTGGCGTGATGTCCGTTGATGAAAACTTAGAAATTACCAAGTTTACTGAAAAACCAGAAGACCCTGAAGCCATGCCCGGTAAACCGGATAAAGCTTTGGCTTCGATGGGCATTTATGTATTTTCAACCGAATTTTTATTTCAAAAATTGATTGAAGATGCGGATGATCCCAACTCTTCGAGAGATTTTGGGAAGGATATTATCCCATCGGTGATTGAAGACTATCATGTTCGAGCTTTCCCGTTTGAAGATGATGAAAGACGTCCAGTGTATTGGCGAGATGTGGGTACGATTGAATCCTATTGGAAAGCAAACTTGGATTTATGTTCTGTTACGCCAGACTTGAACCTATATGATCGTGACTGGCCTATTTGGACCTATCAAGCTCAGATGCCGCCAGCAAAATTTATTTTTGATGATGAAGGGCGTCGAGGGGAAGCTATTGACTCGCTCATTTCCGGCGGTTGTATTATTTCGGGTGCGCGTATAAAGCGTTCGGTTATTTCCAGTGGGGGATGGGTGCATAGTTATTCTTTGGTCAAAGATTCTGTTTTGCTGCCTCGGGTGCAAGTCCATCGAAATTGTCGTATTCAAAATGCCGTTATTGATAAAGGGTGCGTCATTCCAGAAGGAACCATTATCGGTGAAGATTTGGCGGAAGATAAGCGTCGATTTTATGTGGAAGAAACGTCAGGGATTGTCTTAGTGACCCCTGAAATGCTAGGTCAGAAGCTTCATGTAACGCGTTGAAGGAATAGCAGTTAGGTTATACAAAGAGAATGATGGCTAGATTTGGTCAAAATGAAGCGCATCTAGCGTATCTAAAATGGTTTAAATAAGTAAGTTATGGAACAAAAAAAAATAAAACTTGTATTGTGTTGGCATATGCACCAGCCACATTATCGTGATGGTTTGAGTGGTCAGTATCGATTGCCGTGGGTCTATCTCCATGCGATCAAAGATTACACCGATATGGTGGCGCACTTGGAGAAAATACCTGAGGCAAAGGTTGTTGTGAACTTTGCGCCCGTGTTGCTCGAACAGCTAGATGATTATGCTGGACAGTTGCGCGCTTGGCTAGAGTCTGGAACCCCGTTACAAGATGCTCTGTTGAATTATGTCTCAGGGCAATGTTCAGTCGGGAAGTTAGTTGAGCGGCGGTTTGAAGTCCTGCAAGCCTGTCAAAAAGCCTTTGCGCCAACCATGATCGATACATTCCCGGTTTTTCAAAAACTATTACGCATGGTTGGGGCGCATAAACTGACCCAAGTGGAAGACGCCGCTTGTTTGGCCTATTACAATGAATCTTATTTTGTGGATTTGTTAATGTGGTATCACCTTGCATGGATGGGGCATAGTTTAAGGCTTCAGGATAACCGGGTGAAAAAGTTATTAGCCAGTGGGCGATTTGGCGAGCATTTTAGTGTGCAAGATCAGCAGTTGATGGTTGAAATTATTGCGGATGCCATTGAAGGCATCGTGCCGCGTTATCGAGCCTTAATGGAGTCAGGGCAAATTGAAATATCTATGACGCCTTATGGACATCCGATTGTGCCGTTATTAATTGACTTCAACTCTATGCGCGATGCACAGCCAGATGCCCCTATGCCACAATCGGCTATTTATCCAAATGGCTATGAGCGAGCTAAATGGCATATGGAAAAGGGCATGGACGTTTTTAAAAGCCATTTTGGCGTACATCCTAAAGGCGTTTGGTTGTCGGAAGGCGCTTTGAGTTCAGAAGCCATTGGCTTATTGGATCACTATGAAATTCAATGGACCGCTTCGGGTGAAGGCGTTTGGCGTCATTCCTGCGAAGCTTCAGACATTAATGCTCAAGACATCATTTCTAAAAAGGCGCTATATCAGCCTTTACAGCATGCGACTCAAGAATGTGCGCTTTTCTTTCGAGATGACGGGCTCTCCGATCTGATTGGTTTTCAATATAAAGACTGGGATCCACAAGATGCGGCCAATAATTTTGTCCATCATTTAAAGAATATTGCCAATGCGCTTGCTGACGATGTTGAAGAGCATGTTGTATCGGTCATTTTGGATGGAGAGAATGCATGGGAATATTATCCTGATAATGCTTATCATTTTTTGTCAAAGCTCTATCAAACTCTAACCCATGAGCCTCAGGTTGAAATGACAACCTTTTCCGAAACGCTTGCTAGCGGGATACGTCCGCTTCATTTAGGCCAACTAAAAGCGGGCAGTTGGGTCTATGGCTCTTTTTCAACCTGGATTGGTGAGCCAGATAAAAATGCTGCATGGGATTTGTTGGTCTCTGCTAAGGTGAATTACGACGAAGTGATGGCATCGGGCGCCTTGTCTGAGGAAGCCCAAGAGTTAGCAACCCAACAACTGGCAATTTGTGAAGGCTCAGATTGGTTTTGGTGGTTTGGTGATTATAATCCTGCTGGCAGTGTGCATGATTTTGATGAATTATTCCGCCGTCATTTAGAAAAACTATTTTTGCTATTGAACCGACCGCCACCACCACAGTTGGCCAAGCCATTGTCTTATGGGGGTGGGGAAATGGAAAATTCGGGTACGATGAAGCGAAACTAGGTGGGTAGCAGTCATGAGGTTATAAGCTGGTTACCGATTTAAATTCTGCAAACTTAATGAGGGAAACGTATGTCAATAAAGCAAGCTGGAGTTCTATTACACCCGACCTCTCTCCCTTCTGGCACCTTAAATAACCAGGCCTGGCAGTTTTTAGATTGGATGGAATCCGCTCAGTTAAGAGTGTGGCAGATGCTGCCTTTGACGCAACCAGTACAAGGGTTGTCGCCTTATCAAAGTGTCTCGGCTTTTGCCATGAATCCAGCACTGCTTCCGGAAGACTGGCAAGCGAAGTGGACGACCCAGCAGGATGC
Organism: Hydrogenovibrio sp.; assembly: GCA_965658885.1. Classification (GTDB taxonomy): domain Bacteria; phylum Pseudomonadota; class Gammaproteobacteria; order Thiomicrospirales; family Thiomicrospiraceae; genus Hydrogenovibrio. The sequence continues at coordinate 2,465 of CBFHUY010000057.1, read as the reverse complement.
TAGGTTTGACGTTTATTTAGAAGATGAACCTCATTGGTTGCATGATTATGCGTTGTTTATGACATTGCGGCAGCAGTATCATCAGGTTTCCTGGGTGGATTGGCCAAGAGAATTCAAAACACGAGATGCGGCGGCTTTAACGGCATTTGCAGTAGAAAATTCGGCAAAAATCCGATATTTAAAACAACAGCAATTTATGCTTAGCCAAATTTGGCACCAATTAAAATCCGATGCCAATGCCAGAGGCATTCAACTGTTTGGTGATATGCCAATTTTTGTCGCTTATGATAGTGCGGATGTTTGGGCGAATCCAAACTTGTTTAAGTTAGATGAAAACCATAATCCCCAGGTGGTAACAGGGGTGCCGCCGGATTATTTTTCTGAAACTGGTCAGCGTTGGGGAAATCCACATTATGACTGGCAAGCCATGGAAAAAACGCAGTTTAAGTGGTGGCGGCAACGCATCGCTTCGGACTTTGATCTATTTGACTTGATACGAATTGACCATTTCCGAGGATTGGAAGCTTGTTGGGAAATTGAAGCAGAAGAAGAAACGGCCATTAATGGCTGTTGGCAAAAAGTCCCTGGCCGGGCGTTATTGAATACGCTTAAACAGGCGTTTCCAGATCTGCCTTTGGTCGCTGAAGATTTAGGGGTGATCACACCGGAGGTGACGGCTTTGAAAAATGATTTTTCTTTGCCGGGTATGTCAATTTTGCAGTTTGGGTTTAATGGTTTGCCCGATAATCCCCATTCGCTGGCTGAACAGGTTGAGAATTCTGTGGTTTATACCGGCACCCATGATAATGATACAACGCTTGGTTGGTGGCATTTACAAGAGAATGACGACCATCGAAAGTGGATTTTATCTCAGCTCCCAGAAGCTCATTTGCCCATGCCTTGGCCAGTGATTGCCGCTGCTATGTATTCGGTGGCGCAACTGGCGATTATTCCCATGCAGGATTTCTTAGGGCTTGATAACACTGCTAGAATGAATGTTCCCGGTGTTGCTAATGGCAATTGGACATGGCAATTTCAATGGTCGCAGCTAACGCCTGCTTTAACAGATCAAATAGCCAAGCTAGTCATCGCTTCCGGTCGAGGCGGCTCACATGAAACAGAATAAGGACAAAAAAATGACCCGACAATTTTCTCAAGAGGCCTTGTCTCGATTACAAGCAGGAACCCATCATGATCCCTTTGAGATACTCGGCTGTCACCCAGTTGATGATGGCTGGGAAGTGCGTGCTTGGTTGCCCTCTGCAGAATCGGCGACTTTAGAACAGACGATTCCATTAGAGCGTTATCCGAACTCGGATTTATTTACTGTGAAACTGACTGCTGCCCAAAAGAAAAAATTGCCTCAGCATTACCAAATCCAGTGGCAAGAGCGGGATGACTCAAAACATCAGGTCGTATCTCCTTATAGTTTTATGCCACAATTGGGTGAATTGGATTTACACCTTTTCGCAGAAGGACGCCATTGGCATATTTATCGTTTTTTAGGGGCAAATACCAAGACGGTTGACGGTGTAACGGGGGTGTTATTTGCTGTTTGGGCGCCCTCAGCAAAACGTGTGTCAGTGGTTGGTGACTTTAATGGTTGGCATGGCTTACGTCATCCAATGCGTGTGCGCGGTGGCAGTGGCATTTGGGAGCTATTTATTCCTGGCTTGATGGCAGGTGACATTTATAAATTTGAAATTCGTAACGCGCAAACGTCAGATGTCTTTATTAAAACAGACCCTTATGCCAAGGCGATGGAATTGAGGCCTTTGACTGGATCGATGGTCGCGGAATCCGAATTTAGCTGGCAAGATCAAACATGGTTAACCCATCGCGCAGAAAATGATTGGCAGTCTACACCCATGAATATTTATGAAGTGCACTTGGGTTCCTGGCAAAGAGACGATGAGGGCGAATTTTTAAATTATCGTGAAATCGCCCATCGTTTGGTGGAATATGTGGTGTGGATGGGCTATACCCATATTGAATTATTGCCGATTTCAGAACACCCATTGGACGAATCTTGGGGCTATCAAACCTCGGGGTATTTTGCACCAACGCGCCGATTTGGCTCGCCTGATGATTTTCGCTATTTTGTTGATTATTGTCATCAGCATCAAATCGGTGTCTTTTTAGATTGGGTTCCGGCTCATTTTCCTAAAGATGCCTTTGCCTTAGCACGGTTTGATGGTTCAGCGCTTTATGAACATGAAGACCCGCGTAAAGGCGAACATCAGGACTGGGGTACCTATATCTTTAATTTCGGTCGCAATGAGGTCCGCAATTTTTTAATTGCCAATGCCTTGTATTGGCTGGAAGAATTCCATATTGATGGCTTGCGGGTTGATGCGGTGGCCTCTATGTTGTATTTAGACTACTCTCGCGAAGAAGGCGGTTGGGTGCCTAACCAATATGGCGGTCGTGAAAATATTGAAGCCATTGAGTTTCTGAAAACCCTA
>CBFHUY010000056.1:0-11073 GCA_965658885.1 Hydrogenovibrio sp. | reverse complement strand
GTGGGCTATTAGGACTTTCCGGACATCAAGATATGCGAGAACTGTTGGCATTGGCTGAAGCTGGCGATGCTGATGCATGTTTGGCCATCGACTGTTTTGTCTATCGTATCCAACAACAATTGGGCAGCTATTTAGCCATTATGAATCAGGTTCAAGCAGTGGTTTTTACTGGCGGCATTGGGGAGCACTCGGCGATAATTCGAGCCAAAGTGTTGGAAGGCTTATCTACACGAATGGGCATCCAACTCGATACGCAGGCCAATGAAGCCGTGAAACCCAATAAAGAAGTCAAAATCAGCCGTCAGGATAGCCCTATTGACTGCTGGGTCATCCCAACTCAAGAAGAATGGGAAATGGCTCAGCAAACCCTTTCACTGCTGCATCAAGCAGAATAAATACCCTAATAGCACCCAGGCCTGGGGGTTTTGATATGAGTTTAAAACCCTTTAGGGCGTTTTTAAGCTGGAAGGCGCTTTGTCTTCTAATTGCAGAATGGCTTCTTTATAAATTAACGCGGCTTCAGACTCTAAGCCTTCCGCCTCGTAACATTTTGCCATTGCATGAAAGGTTTCCAACTCAGGTCGCAGCTTTAAGCTTTCGGTGAAATAATGTCGAGCTTGACCCCAAAGCTGCCCCCGACAAGCCAAACGCCCTAACGTCAAAAACAAAACGGGATTATGCGGTTGCGACTTTAACCACTTTTCAGCGCGCTTTAAATGGGTAAAGGCAGGGCCAAAATCGATTCGACCATATTGATAGGCCAAGCGATCATCCCACTGTTTGGACACACTTTTTTCAATCCATTCTGACAAACCCTGCCAGTCTGAAAAATGAATTTTTTGTTCAATATATTCAGCCAGAATGACTGGATTGAGTTTCTGGGTATGCGTTAAGGGCTCCCACAATGCTTCTAAGCTCTCCAAGTCCTGAGTATGAGCAAGCTTACCGGCAATCAAACGCGATTCAAGCGCCAAGAGTGCGGGTTTATCCAGTGCTTTGGTTTTTCTTAACTCAGGTAACAACTGTGCCAACGTTTCCCAGTGTGCCTGAGCTTCTAGCAATTCAGCATATTCATTCAGAATCACAGTATTTTTGGGTGCCTGCTGATGAATTTCAGCCAGAACCACCAGTGCCATTTCTGGATCTGACGCTTTTATCAAACGCGATTCGACTAAACCAATGGTCACACTTTCTTCCGGAAAGGCTTGGCGTGCTTGATCTAAATACTTGGCTTGTCGATCATTCGCGCCCTGATTGTGTGCCATTTTTGCCGCATTTAAATAATGCACCAGTCCCGCATGAGACGTCTTTGCCATTTTGACTAACTGTTTCTCTGCTTGATGCCAATCGCCATACTCAAGTGCGATTAAGCCCTTTGAAAGCGAGGCTTCAGTCTGGTTAAAACGCTTTAATTCTCGTCGATTTCGCCAATAGGCCGGTAGATGCCAGATACCAATAATAAGCCGTATCACGACATAAACCGCAAAGAAACCACCTAAAATCAACGCAATGCCAAACGTCAAACTGGTTTCAATCACCCAATCATGCCACACCATCGAAACTTGGCCCGTGTCCATTAAGGCTAACGAAGTTAAGCCCGTTGCCAAAATTAACCCTAATGACCATTTAATGAGCCCAGACATTATGGCGTTCCTGCAATTTTCAGCGGCTGACGAGTTGAAAGACTATCCGGTTCAATTTGTGCCAACAAATCGCTAATAGTGGTATTTTTAGGAAAATACTGCGCCATAAATGCGGATAATGCTTGTTTCGCTTCCAACAATTGCGATTTAGATCCCATCTCAAGCGCCCAATCAATCCGATCTAAATGCAATAAGGCTCTTTGGATTAATACATCTCGTTGAATCAGCTGCTGAACGTCACTCAGCTGCTGTTGAGAATCCCGCTTTTGAATACTAAATAAGGCCTGAATCTTCTGTAATAACTGCTGCCATGCAGTCATCTGTGGTGCTGCCGGTTCAGTAGATTCAGAAGATTTGGCTGCCGGTTGTGATGCATCCGACTTTGCCAAGGCTTGTATTTCGCGAGACAATTGGTCAATGGCCTGTTTGGCTTGCGTGACCTTGGCATTTTGTGTTTGTACTTGATTCAGTTGCGCCATATCTTCACCAATTTGTCGCAAAAGGGTATTTTTTTGTGGCCAATCACTCAGTATGGCCGCTTGCTCCAGCGCATTGAGTTGTTGCGCAATTGACGCCACATCGGCACCTAAAATCCACTGGGTATTAATTTGAGAAATCCACTGTTGACGCTGATGATCACTCAAGGCTGGACTCGTTTGGGATTCTGGCTCGGCCGAGGCTACATCCGTTTTAGGCTCAACGGATTGCGCCGCTTTAAAGTCCAGTAATTCACTCAATTTTTGCTTCATGCCAGACACTTCTTGGTTGAATTGTGAGGCGAGCGTATCGACTGCTTGTTGAACATCTTGCTGCTGCTGTTCATTCGGCGTCACCGCTTTGATGGCATTATCTGAAGACTTGAGAAACCGTTCTGATAGATTGGATAACGATTCGGACAATTGTGAAACCTGTTCTTCTAGCTGGGTTTCGACAAGAGCCATGTCATTTTTAATCTGATCCAAATCCGCCTGGCTAAATGCGGGGGTTTGTGCCGAGGAGCGTAATTGGGTCAACTGTTGCCCTTGTTGATCGAGTCGCTCTTCCAGCGTTTGTGTGATGGATTTTAGCTGATTTTGCTGGCGTTGAAGCTGATTAATATGCTCAATTTGCCAATCCTGCTGATTGGTTAGCCAGACCCAATAACTGCCTAAACCTAATAATGCCAATAACAAAACGGCAACCATTTTTTGCATAAAGGTTTTGGGAAGCCATTGCGAAGACTTTTTAGGTTTTAGATCAGCCGCTGATTTGGAAGCCTTGGTCTCAGGCTGATCGTCATCGACAACTTCACCATCAATCACACGTTGAGAGGCTTTGGGGGTAATGGGCTCATCTGATTTCATGCACTTAGTTCCTGTTGAATCTGCTTCATTGCACTTAAAACTCCCTGATTACTTTGCTCAGACACCACAAAGATTTTTCCTTGCCAACCTTCTTTCAGCAGCTGAGACTTAATACGATCGCTAAACACAATCAGCGACTGTAAAATCAACCAGGCCTGGCTATTTTTGTAGCCCGATAAGGCTTGTTGAAGCGCGTTTATACCACTTAAACTGGTTGCTAAGACGACAGGGTGACTTACCTTTTCAAAAGCCTGCCACGCGTCATCGCACAACGACATGGGTTGGCGTTGATATAGCACCCACTCCGTGACACTCGCGCCCGCTTGCCGCAGCCCTGCGGCTAAGTCTTCACGCCCGGCTTCGCCTTTTATAATCAAACATTTCTGTGATTTTAGGTTTTGTAACTCGGGGCGTTCTAATAATGATTCCGTAATAAATGCTTTGCCCGGCATCATCGATTGTACAGGCCATTGCTGCAATCGCATGGCTTTAAACGTTGCTTGACCAATGGCATAGGCGGTTTGATGGATATCAAAAAAGGGTTTACGACCCTTTAACAACTGCCACTGCTCAATCAAATGGTTAACGGCATTTTGACTGATAAAGAAGACTTTATCAAATTGTGCCCAATCATCCAAAGCCGATGGTGGTAACGGCACGGCTACAATGCGCAATGCCGGACAATTCAAGGCCTGAAACCCATGCTGATGCAATAAGTCGTTTAAGGCTTGTGCTTGATGACTGGGTCGGGTATTCAGCAACGTCAGTGCATTAGGGGGCGTCATACACTTCTTTTAAAATATCCCAAGCGCCTTTGTCCAGCAATGCTTCTGCAACCTGAATGCCCAGTGTCTCAGGATCGTCAATGGCACCCATCGCTTCTGAGCGTAAAATGGTTGAACCATCCAAAGATCCCACCAAACCTCTTAAGAAGATGCCGTTCTCTTTTAGCTCTGCATAAACCCCAATCGGAACCTGACAGCCGCCTTCCAAACGGTGGTTCATAGCCCTTTCAGCTCGGGTCCGGATTTCAGTTTCGGAGTGATTGAGCACTTTGATTAAATCGAGCACTTCTTGGTCTTTTGAAAAATATTCAATCCCCAAAGTCCCCTGCGACACGGCAGGCAAACACACTTCGGGAGACAATTCATGGCGGATACGGTCTTCCAGCTCTAATCTTTTTAAGCCAGAGGTAGCCAACACGATGGCATCATATTCTCCGGCATCCAATTTACCCAACCGCGTGCCGACATTACCACGTAAGTCCTTAACCACTAAATCGGGGCGTTCTGCCATGAGCTGCGCTTTTCGTCGCAAACTGGAGGTTCCTAAAACCGCCCCTTGTGGTAAATCCGAAAAATGGTTGTATTGATTGGAAACAAACGCATCGGTGGGAGCATGACGTTCTAAAATGGCGCCCAGTGCAAAACCTTCTGGCAATTCCATCGGCACATCTTTCATCGAATGTACCGCGATATCCGCTTCGCCAGCCATCATGCGGTCTTCTAATTCTTTAGTGAAAAGCCCCTTGCCGCCAATCTTAGCCAAAGGAACATCTAAAATTTTATCACCTTTGGTAGACATCGGCAGTAATTCAACACTTAGCCCAGGATGCAGTCGTTCCAATTCTGCTTTTACAAATTCAGCCTGCCACATTGCTAATGGACTTTTACGGGTTGCGATTCTAAGTGTTTTTCTCATATTGCCTTCCATTATTAGGAAACCCTTTTGATTCTCTAGGTGTCAATGCACCTAAATATTTTTAAGCGGGTTCCACTTATTTTTCATTAGTTTGCTCTGTGGCACCATTTTACTGAAAACCCCTGCCTTTTTCGATAAAATAAGCAATTCGTTTCTGAAAACGCTGAATGTTTGCTTTTTTAGATTAATTTCATCTCGGACTTGGAGGTCATATGCGATTTTATTTGAGCATTTTTTTGCTTGCATTATTTGCGCTCACGGCATGCGATCATCCTGCAAAAGCCAATTCGGATGCGTATCCGATATCCAATTTAAAAGAATTAACGGACTTAGAACAACTGGCAAAGCAAGCACGCCAACAAAATCTACCTATTTTATTATCGGTTGGCGCACAGTGGTGCGAATTCTGTCACCAACTCCGGGATGAAGTGTTGTCGCCAATGGCATTAGGGGGAGATTATGAAGGCCATTATATGTTTATGCGATATTTAAGCATTGACGATCATCAGCCAATCGCCGGCGTTTCAGGAAAACCGGTCATTAAACACCAGTTAGCGGAATCCTATGGTGCGGACTTGACGCCCACGGTTATCTTTATTGACGGTCATGGAACAGAAGTTGCGGATAAAATAGTTGGTATTGCCAATATTGAATTATTCAGTGCGTTAATTCACAACCGGCTGAATCAAGCTTATAAGAACATGGGCAATTCCTTGCGCATCAATGTCATGCCAAGTCAGGATTTATCCCATTAATCGACGAAAAACCTAACAAAGTGTTTCCTTAAATCCGGTAATCAATCCAGAGAAAATCACTTTAAAAATTTGCCAATCAACCCAAGAGAGCTAATGATTGTATGAGTAATCAACATAACCAAGAAAAACTGTCTAGCGCACGTTTTAGTGAAGCCACCGATGCTTTTGTTGAAGCTTTTACCGCTTCAATTCAATTTGATCAACGTCTATACCGTCAAGATATCCAGGGTTCCTTAGCACATGCCAAGATGTTGCAGGCGGTTGGCATTTTAAATGAAACCGAACTTGAATTGATTCAAACTGGACTCGCTCAAGTTCAATCTGAAATTGAATCCGGCAAAATGCAGTGGTCAATTAAGCAAGAAGATATTCACATGAATATTGAAGCGCGTTTAACGGATTTGATTGGCATTACGGGTAAAAAATTGCATACTGGCCGCTCTCGCAATGATCAGGTCGCGACCGATATTAGACTTTATTTACGCGATGAGATTGATGAAATCTTGCCAGAAATGAAACGTTTGCAACAAGGTATTTTACTATTGGCCGAAAAAGAAGCTGAAACCATTATGCCTGGTTTTACCCACCTGCAAACCGCCCAACCCGTTACCTTTGGTCACCACATGATGGCTTGGTTTGAAATGATTAAGCGCGATGTTGAACGCTTAAAAGATTGTCGCAAGCGAGTGAATACCTCTCCATTGGGCTCAGCCGCTTTGGCAGGAACAACCTATCCAATAGAGCGTGAAATGACCGCCGAATTGCTGAGATTTGAACGCATTTCTGAAAATTCATTAGATGGGGTTTCCGATCGTGACTTTGCAATCGAGTTCACCAGTTTTGCCGCAACCTTTTTAATGCATCTATCTCGATTCTCCGAAGAGTTGGTGCTATGGTCCTCTGCTCAATTTCAATTTATTGATTTACCGGATCGCTTTTGCACTGGCTCTTCGATTATGCCGCAAAAGAAAAATCCGGATGTGCCGGAATTGGTCAGAGGCAAAACCGGGCGGGTTTATGGTCATTTGATGAGTTTGTTAACCCTGATGAAGTCTCAACCCCTGGCCTACAACAAAGACAATCAGGAAGACAAAGAACCATTATTTGATACCATCGATACCGTTAAAGGTTGTTTAAGAGCCTTCGCCGACATGGTACCCGCCATTATTGTCAATCAAGATGCCACTTATGAAGCCGCAAAACGGGGCTATGCAACCGCAACCGACTTGGCCGATTATTTGGTCAAAAAGGGCTTAGCTTTCCGTGATGCCCATGAAGTGGTTGGCTTGGCGGTCGCTTATGGCTTAAAAAATGGGTTAGATTTATCGGAAATGTCATTGACCACCTTGCAAGGGTTCCATGACAGTATTACGGAAGATGTGTTTGACGTTTTAACACTGGAAGGATCGGTTGCTGCCAGAAACCACTTGGGTGGAACCGCTCCGAACCAAGTAAAACAAGCCATTGAAAGAGCCAAGAAAGCACTCTAAATAGATGATCATTTTTAGATTAAAATGCCCAGGCCTGGGCATTTTTAATGCCTTTAATCGTCAAATTGAATCACTGAACGAACGGTCATTTCATTATATTGGAAGCTGTTGAGCGCTTTCAAGTCGACCAAACAAGCCATCCCCGCTACATCGTAACCTACTTTCTCACATAAAGCGGCAGCAGCGCCCATTGAACCACCTGTTGCAATCAAATCATCTAAAATTAGAACTCGGTTGCCATTGCCTTTTTGCATTTCCAGTTTATCCGATCCATATTCAAGGCCATATTCCATTGCAGAATGAATATTCGGGAGTTTTCCTGGCTTGCGCACTTTAATAAACCCTTTGTTATGCTTGTAGGCTAGTGCTGAGGCGAAAATAAACCCTCTGGATTCAATGCCCACGCAATCGTCAATAGAATCCCATTCTGATTCACTAAAAAGCGCTGACAACGCGTCTATGGTTTCTACAAAGTGTGTTTTTAGCAGAGGAGAGATGTCTTGAAACAATATGCCCGGCTTTGGAAAATCGGGAACGGCTTCTAAATATTGTGCGAGGGGATGACTCATTGATTTTTCCTTTTAAATTTGTTGTAAAGATTATCACTGATTATCACAAATAGGTAAAATGAAATTTGGCATTAAAATGTGTGACGGAGATAACGTAAATGCAGTTGATGGAAAATAATTATGAACAAAAATTAATGCAAGCCTTGCCGCCTCATGCTCGGGATGTCGCTGATGACTTGTTAAACGCTACGTCACTGAAATCATTGCTATCAATGCTTGCAACAAACACACCGGATAAAACCTTGCTCTCTCCTAAGAATGTACCTGGCAGTTTATGGCTTCCGATTCTAAAAGCGACACTTTTGGCCAAATGCACTTACTTTTTACCAAATGAACGCTTTACATCTGAAGAGGTGTTGTTTTTAATGAAAACCGCTTGTATGAGTGCTGGCTATCCACTTGGTGAATATCAGTTGCGAGAGATCATGGCGCTCACCAAAAATGATATGCCCGTCTTTCACCATTGGCTGATTCAATTTACCCAACGGTTACAAGCCAATAAAACGGCGAAAGCTTAACTTTGCTATTTGCTTATCTAAGCACTGACTTCTTTTTGAATTGATGCGCTGAGGAGACGTTTAATATTGAGTTGCGCAACTTCGTAGCCCACATTCGCTGCAAGCCCAAACCAAGCACGTGCTTTTGCATAATTTTTAACCGTGCCAATGCCTGCCAAGTAAAGCTCACCCAATTTATTCTGTGCCGGTAAATGCCCTCGCATAGCGGCAAAACGATAAAGCTTAAAGGCCTGTGATAAATTTTGGGTAACCCCCAGCCCTTTTTCAAATAAACGAGCCAAGTTAAAGGCGGCATAAGGATTGCCTTTTTCAAAGGCATGATGGTAAAGGTTCATTGCTTTTATATAGGATTGACGAACCACAATTCCTTTCTCGTACATTAAGCCCAGGTTATTTTCTGATCGAGTATAACCTTGAAAAGCACCACTTTCATATAAATTAAATGCCGTTTCCAGGTCTCCAGAGGCTTCATGCAAACTGGCTTTTTTGAAAATAGCATATAGATAATGGGCATCTGCTAACGCAGTCAAACTATCTTCAGGAAACCCTTTATCAATCTCTAACTTTTGTTTCCGAATTTTTTTAGGAACCGTTTCGTCCTTCAACCACTGTTGTAATGCAGCCAGGTCTGGTCGTTTTTGTGGTATTTTTTGGGTCATCCAAATAATGAGCTGTCGCCAGAAGATGGGTAATCGATTCAGTTTGCTTGGTGAGTGATTGGCATGGGCATAAAGCTGGTCAAATAGGTGGGTCGTTTTTTTAAGCCGATAAATAAGTTTTCCAGTCAACATAAAATATAAACAGCAACCGAGCTGATAAATATCGCTGGCATCAATAACTTGGCCATTTAATCTTTCTGGTGCCGTATACGCTTGATCGCCGACCAAAAGCTCTGTCTCAAACGAAGCTAAAGATGGCATTGCTGACTTCCAGTTAGTTAAATAATAATGATTCTTGCCAACAATAATATTCTCAGGACGAATATTACTATGGACGAATCCAACTGAATGCACCTCTGATAGGATAGAAATCATATTGGCTAAAAAAGTTTTGGCTTCTTCAGTTGATAGACCTTTCGATTTTTTAACCTTTTTTGCTAATGTTTGCTTGCCAACATAATCAAAAAACTTTAAGTAACATCCCTTTTGCTTACGTATTTCATTAAATCTGGGAAAATCTTCATGAAATTGATTTAAGTAATGCATTAAATCTTTTTCACGTTGCAACTCAAAGTGATTATGAATATCCGTCACAACTCTGACCGATTGTTTTCGATACTGACCCTCATGTAACTGGATCACTTTATAAACGAAAACCGATCCTTCTTCGTTTATCAACTGAACATCAGACAAATCGGGTTGCTGGTTCAACAATTTGGTTATTGCTTCTGTTTGTGACATATCTGATCACCAATGCATTTTGGATTAAACACTACAACTTTAGAAGTTCTCGCTAAAAACGTCAACCACAATCAACATTATTAGCAAGAACCCTCCCTGATTATTGATCTTGAAAGTCAATATTTAAATCATCAATATTGTTATCTGTTAAATCATTATCTTGTATGAATACTTCGGTAATTGTGCCACCGCTAACATCATTACCGTTTGAATCAATCGTTAATAATGTATCATCCGATTCGCCATCTCCATCAGCATCCACTAAGGATAGGTTGAGATAATTCGACAATGTATCTTCCGTCGCTTCAGAACTAATAACATCACTAATATCTAACACATCCTCATCAGTATCAAAGCCTGACACATAGGTTTGATTACTTAACGATCCATCTTCTGCATAATCATTATCGATAGCAAAGATATCGGCATCATCAGTTCCCTGTAAGAAATTATCATCCACTATCGTGGTTTCCATTTCTCCAGTATCACTATTACTGACCGTGACCTCTGCATGAATATTGCCCAACTCTTCTTCAGTGAGTTCACGGCCAGCAGAAATTTTAACGTCTTCCGCTATTTCACCATCAGATAATGGAAGCTGATAATTACCGTCCTCATCAGCCGTTTGAGCAACATCATTCACCATAAGCTGTGTATCTTCTGGCAAACCGCTGACCGTAACCGCTTCGGATAAAGCTTCGCTGTCATCCGCATCAGATAAGATTGCGGAGATATCCAGTTCATAGCCTTCTACCGCATCAGAAGCAGCCATTGCAGATGAGACATCTCCAATGGAATCATGACTTCCTAGGAAATAGATACCATCAGCATTTTTGATGTCATAGTCGTCATGGTCATAATCATCCTTACTGATTGGTAGAACCACAACATTATTGCCATCTTTGTCAAATTTAATCTCACAGTTTGTCGGTGCATGGTTGGTAAATACTAAGACATTGTTTCCACCTTCACCCATATCAATTTCTGCTTTATTGGTATTTCCGGTTACAACGACCACTTTATCTGAGTCATCATCTCCAAAATCAATATCCGCATTATTGATGTTTTTAAAGATTAAATTATCTGCTTGATGATTCTCTCCATTCTGAGCCGCGAGCGCTTCCTCATAAGACGATGTCTCATGACGATTTGCATTGCGTCCACCTTCTGTCTCGTAATTGATTAATGTTTCTTCTCCTGAGTAAACAGGAAGAATATCCATCGCAACAATCGGCGTTGCAAGCTCATCACTGGTTTCTCCAACTTCAGAATCTCTAAATTCTGCCGTCGCTGTTGCAGTTCCTAATACAGCATCAATACTTGGACTAGAAATAACGCCACTAAAGGCTTCTACGCCCTCAACCAAATTATCTGCAGCTGGGGTAATTTCAACTGTTGCCGTATCCGTTCCAGATAGCGATATGGATCGACCTGAACTCACAAAGTCATTAATATCAGCTTGACTATGTAAAGTAACCGAACCAGATGAATCTGTAATCACAATAGACGCAATATCTGCGGCCTCAATGGCGGAACCTGCAGAAGATCCAAGGGTAAACTGTACGGTACTGGTTGATCCATTATCGGCACTACGGGTAATTTCAAATAACACCGTATCTGCCTCACCTTGATTATTACCACCATTGCCATGACC
>CBFHUY010000055.1:0-11504 GCA_965658885.1 Hydrogenovibrio sp. | reverse complement strand
ACCTGAGGACTCGTCGTCATCGGCAATGCCATAAGGCTTTCTAGTGTCAAGGGCTCAGGCAACGCTTTTGGGTCATTAGATTGTCCAAGACTGACAGTTGATAGACTTAACCCAAGAGTCAAAATCACACCTTGCCATAACGGGTTGGACAGTAAATAAGGTTTCTTCATTTGAGCTTATTTTTGTGAACGTTTATAACGCGTGAAAGACATCTGCTGATAGCTGCCATCTAATACATATTGTCCCAGAAGCAGGAACTCTTCCTTGGTTCGTGTCGGCCCTGTATAGCGCACCAAAGGCTGACCCTCTAAATCAAAAATAATCATCACGGGTGTCGCCCTGACGCGATACTTTTTTTCTGATATTTGTTGTGACGTTCCCTCAGTGCCATCAAAATCGACCATCTGATTGGAACCTTCAATATCCATTTGATAGGTCAAAAAGTGTTTTTTGTAAAAAGCAATCACATCAGGTTGATTTAAAATGGTTTTTTTCATGCGATCACAAAAAGGGCATTCTTCCATGTGAAAGAAGATAAAAACCCCTTGTTTATCGTTTTCTTTAGCAAGCTCTAATTCCTCTTGCAAATTGCCAAAAGTTTCGTCAAAGAAGTCTGCTGAAAAGCTGATTGTTGTAAAGAACAGGCCACTGATTAAGCCAAATAATTGCAGGGTTTTCATGAAAGCCTCGAATATCATCAAATTCTAATAGCGCAATAGCTTAACGTAAAGTTCAAACAGAAATGTGACTAAAAAATGGAAATCTGTTGCAAAATGGAAAGTGGGAAGGCGTATTGAGGTTAAAGTGACTTAACCTCAATAATGGATGGTAACCTTGGCGAAACACTCAGCGAAAGCTAACTTTCGCCTTCCTCAATCAATGCCTTGAATTGCGGATCGTCTTTAATATTGGCAAAGACCGGATCGGCTTGCACTTGTTCTTTATAACCTTCAGAATCTTCTAGTGCCTTCTTCAAAAACTCAATTGATTCAGCTGGCTTATCCAAACAAGCATAGGCCCCTGCCATTTGGTAAAAGGCATGTTTGTTTTTTGGATCAATTTTCAAAGCTTGATTACAGAGGTTGATTGCCCACAAGGGTTCTTCCATTTCAAGCGCAATATCCGCTTTGTAGGTTAAGGCTTCCGCATTGGCTGGATCTAACTCTAAAATCTGATCATAAATGGCCATGCGATTACTGGAAATGGTTTCCTGCCCCGCTTTTAACCACAAACTGTGAATATCTTGATGTTGAGATAACCGTTTTTGCGCACTGGTAATGCCACGCGACTTTCGGTTTAATTCTTCCTCTAATTTGGCGAGTCGTGTTTCATACTCCTCAATCACCTTACTCACTTTTGCATCCGCTAGGTGCATGACTTTTTCTTTGATTTCACGAATAGACGTCCAACCCACCAATAATAAAATGGATGAAATACCCGCGATCAAATAAAAGAAATAGGTAATGGTATCGGTCGCATAGCCGACGGCACGTGAAGTCGCCGTCAGCTCACGATCCACCACTTCCTTGGTGATTTCAACATGCAAATCATTCATATCAACGCGCAATTGACGCAGCTCATCCATGACGTAGCGTTCCACAAAGGGGTTGTACATCGGTTCCTGTAGCTGTTCAATGTCTTGTGTTTCTTTGGAATGACGTTCAGCAGCATAGGCTGTTGAAACCATCAACAGACTGCATAAACTCAACCAAACGATTAATGTTCGCATATTGCCTTTCCATGATCATGAACTTCAATTAAATTTTCGTGTAACGATTTTATTGCCTTATCATAATCGGTTTCATTGACAAAGAATTGCATTTCGACCTGCCGCATATTCTGCTGTATGGCTTCAACATTAATGCCTTGATCAAATAATGTTTGTACCGCTTTTGCCAAAAGCCCTTTAATCCGCATATCACTGCCCATTGCAGAGGCTAATGCAATTTTACTGGTTCGAATTGAAGCCGTCGGCAGTGCTTGTTGTAACTGCTCGGACAAACGCTTGGCTTTTTTCAGAGACGTATTTAGATAAAGGGTAATGGTATTGGCGTTAAAGTCTTTGGTGATGACTTCACATTTCAAACGACGACTGGTATCAATCATCTGTTTTTCATATTCGCCTTGTTGTCCCATCATATCTTGATCAAACAATTCCAATGCAATTAGATTTCGCATACCGGCAATAATTTCAACCTGTGGCGACTCACTCACATAATCTTCAGTAAACAGGGTTCCGTGATGTGCCGGATCGAAGGTGTTTTTAATCCGTAATGGAATTTGCGCCAAACGGAGCCCTTGCGCTGCCTTCGGATGGATGGCTTCCATGCCTAAATTGGCTAACTGATCGGCAATGTCATAATTGGTTCGACCAATCGGCACCACATTTTCTTCGCCCACTAAGCGTGGATCGGCACTACTCAAATGATATTCTTTATGAATCACGGCTTCAGTCGCTTGGCATAACACCGCAATACGACTAAACGTCATTTCACTGTAGCCACGATCAAAGGTATACATTAGGTTTTCTTGACAGTGCGTATACCCGGTAACGATCGGCAGTTCTTGCGTGAAATCAACCCCTTCAAAATGCTGATGAATCATATCATCGAGCGCCAAGGGTTCTTCTGATTGCCAGCCGGTTAAATCAATCAATCGCGCTTTTAACCCTTCTGCTTGCAATAAATGGGTTAAATTCCAAGCACTGTGAGCCTCACCAATACTCGCCAATAATTCGCGTACGGTTAGTAAATGCGTTTCTAAAGAAAAATGACCATGGCGACATAAGTCTTGCAAATGATTTAACAATTGCTTGGTTTGTGCTATCCGCTCATCAATAAAGTCATTGGCCTGCTGGCGTAATTCCGGATCAGAAAATAAATTCGCATTGATTTTATTCAGCTTAAGACTCAATTGATCCAACGCAATGCGCCAATCCTCATTGACATCATCGTTGGCAAATAAGCCATAGACCCCAGGCTTATCATTTTTTTTGTGCTCTAACAAATCATCGGTGATACCCCCATAAGCGGACACCACAAAAATTCGGTTATACGGATTTTCCGGATACAGAATAATATTATCGCGGACGGCTTCATATTCACTCATAGAAGTGCCACCGATTTTTTCGACACTTAAAGAAGGATTTAATTTTGACATCTTATTATTTAACAACGTAAACAATCATTTTGCCGCGATTATCTGCTGCTAATGACCATTGAATCGTTATGATTTACTCTCTTTGTTTTAGTTTAAATGGAATTTGAACGATTAAAACAACCAGGCCTGGTTATTTTAATCGTATTGATAGCCTCTATTAGCCATCAACCAGCTCATAGGAGCCATCTTTGTCATGGGTCTCACGACCAGTTACAGGGGGGTTAAACACGCACACCATGCGCATCTGCGAGCCTTTATTTGCACGAAGAATATGCTGGTCGTTTTCATTGAGGGCGTAAACAGTTCCTTCACGAATTGCATGAACTTTACCGTTTTTCTTTTCCTCAATCTCACCTTCCCCTTCAATACAATAAACCGCTTCTAAATGGTTTTTATACCAAAGATGCAAGTCCTCACCTTCTTTAATCAGGGTGTCATGCAATGAAAACCCCATGCCATCTTTTGCTAACAACAGCCGACGACTGCGCCACTGATCAGAGTCTACATCCGCGTCCGTTCCCACAACATCATCATATAAATTTTTAACAATCATTTATTGGGTCTCCTAATTCATTATGCCTGACAGATTTTTTCAATCGCGCCTTCCAAAATGTCAAACCCTTCATTAATTAATTCTGGGGTAATAACCAATGGCCCGAGGAACTTAATCACTTCATCACTCGCACCTGCCGTTTCGATGACTAAGCCATCTTCAAACGCTTGCGCACAAATCTTCGAAGTCATTTCAGGTTGTTTAAATTCAGCTCCCCAGATCATGCCGTGGCCGCGAATCTCTTTAATATGAGTCGGAAAACGCAAAGCAATCTGTTCTAAACGCTTTTGCACTAAAGTTGACTTTTCTTTAACTTCTTTTGAAAAAGTATCATCTGACCAATACTTATTCAATGCGACCGAAGAGGAAATAAAGGCTAAACTGTTGCCTCGGAAAGTACCCGAATGTTCACCCGGACTCCATTTATCCAGCTCTGGCTTTAACAACACCATCGCCATTGGCTGGCCCGCACCAATTGATTTTGATAGGGTCACGATATCAGGAACAATCCCCGCTCTTTCAAAACTGAAGAAATCACTAGAACGACCGTTCCCAACCTGAATTTCATCGGCGATCATTAAAATATCAAAATCATCACAGATCTGACGTAAATCACGAAGCCATTGCTCTCCCGCGACGTTAATCCCACCCTCAGCCTGAATGGTTTCTAAAACAATCGCCGCTGGTAAATCCGTTCCACTAGACGCATCTTCTAAGATTTTGCGCAAATAGGCAATGGTATCGACCTTATCACCCAAATACTTATGGAAAGGTACCTGGGTGGTATAACCTGGTACGCCATAACTTTCATCGTGATAATAACTATTACCGGTAATACTCAAAGACCCCATCGACATACCATGAAAGCCATTGGTAAATGACATTACTTGTTTACGGCCTTTTACTTTTCGTGCAATTTTAAGGGCACTTTCTATGGCATTGGTACCGGTTGGCCCAACAAACTGCAGTTTATAATCCAAGTTTCTGGGTTGTAGAATGTTATAAACAAATGCTTCAATAAAAGCTTTCTTGGCAACGGTTCCCATATCGAGTGCGTGACCGATACCATCATTTTGTAGATACTCAATCAAGGCGGCATTAATTTCCGGGTTATTATGTCCGTAGTTCAGTGCACCCGCACCGGCAAAAAAGTCGACATAACGCTTACCAGATTCATCCCAAATCTCGGCCATTTTAGATTTTTCAAAAATGACTGGAAAAGATCGAATATACCCTCGAACTTCTGACTCATACTTATTAAATATTTCTAATGACATTTATTCTTCCTTTCTAAAATTAAAATAAGGGGGTGACAGGCTTTGCACCTCTTTACAACAATGCGATATCCGCTTTATCTGGCGACGACAGTAGATACAACTCTTCTGCTTCATGCCCTTCTGCTCCGAAGTGCGCCTCTGTAATAAATTCTGTTACGGTTAAGTTCAAATCATATTGCTTCGCAAATGACTTAAATAAGGCCTGCGATGCTTGATTGGATGGACTGATAGTACAACAAATGGAGGAAACCTTAACACGGTCTTTTTGGTTTGCAATCAAAGCCTTAATCATCCGTTTAGCCAATCCTTGACCTCGCATCGTTTCCGATACGGCAACCTGCCAAATAAAGAGTGAGTGCGGATCATCGGGTCGATAATACCCAGATAAAAAACCAACAATTGCCTGATTCTGCTCTACAACGATACAAGTATCGGCAAAATGTGACGCCTGTAAAAAGTACAGGTAACTGGAGTTAACATCGAGCGGTGGTGACGCCTTGACCAGTTCATAAATGGCCAAGCCATCTTCCAAGGTTGGCGAACGAAAAACTAAATTATTTTGAGTCATATCAAATCTTGCCTTTTTTATTGTCATCTTATTGCTATTCAGTGAATCATGCTACACAACTATCACAGGTTCATTAAGGAAATGACATGGCAAAATTCGTTTTTACATCGGTCACTTTCCGATATATTTCTCGGCCAAACTTGACACTCGCCAAACGAAAACAAAAGACGATAATTTCCTCAGGACTGATCCTTTGGATTAGACTTGACCACAAGGGGTCTATAAATGAGGGGCGCCTAAACGCAAATGACAGTGTAATAAATACAGCTGAACGTTTGATAACTTAACCTTTTGGGCTATGAAATTGACAGTAGTGTAACAAAGTGGCGATTAAAAAGCAACCAAACTTGCCATTTACCTCAAAACGACAAACGGCAAGTTGTTGAAAACCCTATATAAAATAAACTATGAGTCCAATGCCTCAGAATCGGACTTGCGTACTTTATAGTAATACCTCACTTGATATGGGTCACGCGTTTCTTCTTCCATCATCCGTTGCATATCCTCGAACAATCCTGGGAACAATACCTCGTAAATCTGCTCTAGTTTTTCGGTATCCTTCTCATCAACTGGAACTTCAATGATTCGCAATTTTGGACAAGAAAAAGCGGTAATATCGAGCGCTTCTAAATTCATACGATCCACTTCGAAATCGTAATCGTCTTCGTACAAATCTTTAATCACCCAGCCCATTTTATTCTCCTATTCGATTATTGAGAAATCTCATTAAGCAAAAAGCTCACCAACTGTTTTGCTATCGAATGGGTTGCTGCGCAATTTCTGCCGCCAGTTCTTCAAAACTTTGCTGCGCCTTAAACTGTTGCCACAAAGCCGCTTCATTACGCATTGAGGTTTGCACGGCTGCCTTCACAACTTGTGTTTTAGCCGCCTCATCAATGCCCACCAATACATACAATCGACCATTTGGGCCAGTTCGCGTCTGATGAACACGGGAACCCACGAGCGTTTGATGCGTAATGGTTTTTAAGGTTGAACTGGCAGCGGCATCAACGGTTTCATTATCGCCTTTGCCAGTGGTTCCCAAATACTGTTTAACCATTTTCTTCACTTCAACCTGAAGTTGTTCGGCCAAGCGCCCCCGACCATCGGCAGCAGCAATGTCTTTCATATAGCTAAATCCGGCCTTAGAGGGTTCGGCAACCCCAACCGCACTGAGAACCAACTCTTTGACAGGCGCATCACAAACCCAGTCAGGTGCAATCACCGTTGAATCCGGATAAACGCAGGTGGTTGCCGACTCAGGCTCTTTTGGTTTTTCTTTTGCGGTACTACAACCACTCAACCAAACTAAGACGGCGATTAAACCTAGAAAGACGCGGTACTGTTGCATAATCGATTCCTTTCTTTGATAAAGAATAATATTAATACGATAAAATGACATTTAAATGAATTATAACGAATTTCAGGGTTTTAATCTGGTGCAAAAGTAACACCACTCAAAAGCAACAAATTCAACGGAGTCTTGCTAACACATGAAAACACAGCTGATCACCAAACAGGGCTTTGAAAAACTAAAGGCAGAGCTGGATCATCTCTGGAAAAAAGAACGGCCAGAAGTGACTAAAATTGTCGCTTGGGCGGCCAGCTTAGGAGATCGTTCAGAAAATGCTGATTATCAGTATAATAAACGGCGGTTGCGTGAAATTGATCGGCGCGTTCGTTTCCTAAAAAAAACGCTTGAAGCTGTCAAAATTGTTGAATACCACCCGCAACAAGCAGGCAAAATATTCTTTGGTGCCTGGGTTGAGTTAGAAGATATTGATGGCAATTCACTGACATTTAGAATTGTCGGCCCAGAGGAGATTTATGGTGAAAAGGATCATATCTCAATCGATGCCCCCATGGCGCGCGCTTGCTTAAAAAAGCAAGTGGACGATGAAGTGATCGTGCAAACACCGTCCGGCAAAAAAGAATGGTATGTTGTGGATATTCACTATGAACCATAACAAGCCGCCTTTTCATCAATGACCTGATGAGACAGCCGTTAATTGAGGCGGTCACGTTAAATCATTTGTTTTTTCTGAGCGATCCAACCAATGCCATAAAAAATGGCAACCACGATTGGCGCCAACCAGTCGTCAGAAATACTGGCCAGTTGTGCGGTCAATAAGGGCGCAGCAAACTTGGTCAATAAGGCAAAACCAAACGCACTAAAAACCACAAAGAGCGTTATTTTCACTGCAAAATGATATCGACCGATTTGCAGCCTTAACAATTGCGTCATGTTATGACCAAATATCACCAATAAGGTTGCGATCATCGCCATCCCTATATCGGATAAGTGCGGCCGCATCCACTGAGAGGCCAAGCCAATCCAATCGAGGAACAATTCCATACGTTATCTCCTAAAATGACCAGGCCTGGTCATTTTTACATTCAAACACCGGTTTTTACCGGACAGGTTCTAGCTTCCAAATCTCATTATTATATTCAGCCATGGTGCGATCTGTTGAGAAGACGCCACTTCGGGCCGAGTTAATAATACTCATAGTATTCCAGCGACTGTGATTTTGGAACGCCAAAGCCACTTCATGCTGAGCATCGATATAGCTTCTGAAATCCGCTAGGGTCATCCAGGGATCTTGTGAGGACTTAATCGAAGCAATGATATCGTCAAATAAGCCATCATCAAACTGATTGAAGTGCCCCGATTCCAATAGACTGATCACATGTTGCAAATCGGAATCCTGCTCAATAATACTTTGTGGATGGTAATGTGGTTTTAAGGCAGCCACTTCTTCGGTTTTTAAACCAAATAAGAAGAAATTATCCTCCCCGACGGCCTCTAAAATTTCGACATTAGCACCATCCAAAGTACCAATAGTAATCGCGCCATTCATCATAAATTTCATATTACCGGTTCCAGACGCTTCTTTACCTGCCGTAGATATCTGTTCAGACAAATCAGCACCTGGCGCAATAATTTCCATGGCAGAAACCCGGTAATTTGGTACAAACGCTAACTTCAACCGATTTCCCACATCCGGATCGTTATTCACCACTTCCGCAACATTATTAATCAATTTAATGATTTTTTTCGCCATAAAATAACCTGGCGCAGCCTTACCACCAATAATGACGCAACGATCAGTCCAGTTGTCAGTGTCGCCTCGCTTAATTCGGGCATATAAATGAATCACATGCAAAATGTTTAACAACTGCCGTTTGTACTCATGAATACGTTTGACTTGTACATCAAACAACGCCTCTACCTCAAATTGCACACCCGTTTCTTTTTTCACCAAGTCCGCGAGTCGTTGTTTGTTTTGACGTTTAACGGCCATCCATTCTCTGCGGAAGGCTTTATCATTGACATAGTTTTCAATTTTGTGCAATTGGGACAAATCAGTAATCCAATCTTCACCAATTTTGTCATTGAGTAAGTTACGCAATCCAGGGTTACTGCTGGCCATCCAACGACGTTGGGTAACACCATTGGTTTTATTATTAAATCGCTCTGGCCAAAGCTGATAAAAGTCATTAAACAAACCTTCTTTTAACAACTGAGAATGCAATGCGGCAACCCCATTAATGGAGAAGCTACCAACGATTGCCAAATAGGCCATACAAACATTATCATGCGGATCAATTATCGACATACGTGATAATCGATCTTTATCCCCTGGCCATTTCATTGCCACTTGTTTTAGGAAGCGAGCATTAATTTCGTAAATAATATCTAACAATCTCGGTAATAAACGCTCAAATAAGGGCACTTGCCAACGCTCTAATGCCTCTGGCAATAAGGTATGATTGGTGTAGGCCATTACTTTTCTGACAATATCCCAAGCGGCATCCCAATCCAATTTGTGCTCATCAATGAGTAAACGCATCAATTCTGCTACCGCCAAACTGGGGTGGGTATCATTTAACTGAAACACGTTATAATCGGCAAAATCAGAAAAATCTGTTCCATATCGCTGTACCCATTGGTCGACAACATCTTGCAAAGAAGCGGACACTAAAAAATACTGCTGACGTAATCGTAGTTCTTTACCATTTTCACTGCTGTCATTGGGGTAAAGCACCATGGTGATATTCTCGGCTTCGCTCTTCGCAGAAACCGCTTCAAAATAGGAACCCTGGTTAAATTCCGAAAGATTAAACCCCTCTGCTGCTTCGGCAGACCACAATCGTAACGTATTCACAATTGAATTTTGGTAACCTGGAATCGGCACATCAAATGGCACCGCCAACACCTCGTCGGCATCTTCCCAATGAACGGTTAATTCACCGGTATGTGGGTCTTTATAAGGACGCGTTGTCCCCCCAAATTTAATGGTACGCGTGTATTCACTGCGTTGAATTTCCCAAGAGTAATTCCCAAATCCGAGCCAATGATCCGGCTCTTCCACCTGATAGCCATTCTGAATCAATTGCTTAAACATGCCATACTCATAGCGCAAGCCATAGCCGACGACTGGCAACTTAAGCGTGGCGCAAGAATCCAT
Source organism: Hydrogenovibrio sp. (assembly GCA_965658885.1). Taxonomy (GTDB): domain Bacteria; phylum Pseudomonadota; class Gammaproteobacteria; order Thiomicrospirales; family Thiomicrospiraceae; genus Hydrogenovibrio. Next base: position 1,475 of record CBFHUY010000055.1, on the reverse strand, counting down.
AAAACACGCCGCTAAACGCCCCAAACCACCATTACCCAAACCGGCATCTCTTTCGGCATCTTCAATATCTTCCAATGACAGTCCGAGCTGATACATGGCTTCATCTGCCGCCGTTTCAACGCCAAGGTTCAACATGTTATTGGATAAAGAACGACCGATTAAAAACTCCATCGATAAATAGTAGGCTTTACGGGTTTTTTGTTGATTGTAAGCCAGCCACGTTTGCTTCCAATGAGTCATCAAACGATCGCGCATCGTATAAGACAAGGCACGGTATTTATAGAAACAATCAGACGATAAATTCCGTCCTAGGTTGTTGTAGAGATAGTTGACAAAATCCTGTTCAATATCGATGGCAGACATGCCCATTTTTTTAAGCAATTCTGCAATATGTTTTTGCTGATCTTCTTTCGTAAGTGTCGATTCTTGCTTAGTCATGACTGACTCCATTAAACAATTATTAAAAGGGCGAACCCATTCAAGTTATAGGCTTTTAAACAAATTTAAATACTGTTCAGCACTCTTCGTCCAACCAAAATCCTGCTGCATGGCAGATTTTTGAATTTTTTGCCAAGTTCGCTTTTTACCATACAAATGAATGGCATGTAGCAGCGTGGACTTAAGCGCATGACGGCTCGGGTCAAAAAACACAAACCCAGTCGCTGAGGCCATCGCTAAATTTTTATCGGTGGCATTCACAACCGTATCTGCCAAGCCCCCAGTTGAGTGAACAATCGGTGGCGTACCATAAGCGAGACTATAGAGTTGATTTAAGCCACAAGGCTCAAACCGAGAAGGCATTAAGAACATATCGGCACCCGCTTCAACCTTATGGGCAAGCATTTCAGAATAGCCGATATACACCAATAAACGCTCAGGGTATTGGTGTGATAATTCTGTTAATGCATATTCGGTATGAGACTCGCCAGTGCCCACTATCACAAATCGAGCCGAGGTTTCTGCCAGTACTTCTGGCAAGACATCCAAAATCAAATCAATGCCCTTTTGCGGTACCAACCGTCCAACAAACCCGATAACCGGATCTGCAGAATGGTCGTCATCCAGCGTGCAATCCCAAAAACCGAGCATATCTTTTTTATTGAGTTTTTTAGCGGCAACACGCCCTTTCTCAACACTGTAATTGCGGCATATCATCGGATCCGTTTTCGGATTCCAAATTGTCTGGTCAATGCCGTTTAAGATCCCCACCAGTCTGCCTTGTTCAGCACGCTGAATAAGTAGCCCCTCTAGACCATAAGCAAATTCAGGATAGGTAATTTCCTTAGCGTAAGTTGGGCTCACCGTTGTCACCACATCGGCCATTTGAATTCCAGACTTTAACATGGATAAATTTTGATAAAACTCAACGCCCTTTTCGGGTTCCCACCAAGCATCTGGCAAGCCTAATCCTTCAAAAAGGGACTTGGGAAAGAGGCCTGCGTAGGCCATATTATGGATGGTAAAAACCGTTTTAG
>CBFHUY010000054.1:0-12400 GCA_965658885.1 Hydrogenovibrio sp. | reverse complement strand
AACGCGTCGTCGAGGGATGACGCCTGAAAAAGATCAAGCGCTGGAAGCGGATCTGTTATCGGACCCAAAAGAGTTAGCAGAACACTTAATGTTGATTGATTTGGGGCGTAATGACGTTGGACGAATTGCCCAAATTGGCAGTGTTGAGCTGACAGAAAAAATGATTGTTGAACGCTATTCACACGTGATGCACATTGTTTCCAATGTGAATGGTCAAGCCAAACCAGGCATGTCGGCACTGGATGTATTAAGAGCGACCTTTCCTGCCGGAACCGTTTCCGGTGCGCCGAAGATTCGAGCAATGGAAATTATTGACGAACTCGAACCGGTCAAGCGTGGCGTGTATGCCGGAGCAGTTGGTTATTTGGGGTGGCATGGCAATATGGATACCGCAATTGCCATTCGAACGGCGGTAATCAAAGACGGACGTTTGTTTGTACAAGCCGGTGCCGGCGTGGTCGCGGATTCCGATCCTCAGCTAGAATGGGACGAAACCATGAATAAAGGGCGTGCAATCTTTAAGGCCGCAGAGTTTGTGACAAACGGATTAAAAACCGATAACCCAGATGTTGGACATCGTTAATGGCCAAGGGAAAATTAAAATAACATGTTGTTAATGATTGATAATTACGATTCGTTTACCTATAACTTGGTGCAATATTTCGGCGAGTTAGGTCAGGATGTCCATGTGCATCGCAATGACCAAATAAGCATTGAAACCATCGAAACGCTTGCGCCAGATTATTTGGTGATTTCACCTGGCCCTTGTACCCCGAATGAAGCTGGTATTTCGATTGCCGCGATTCAGCATTTCGCCGGTAAAATTCCGATTTTAGGCGTGTGTTTGGGGCACCAAAGCATTGGACAGGCATTTGGTGGGAAGATTATCCGCGCTAAACACGTTATGCATGGCAAAACGTCTCCAGTTTATCATCATGATTTAGGCGTGTTTCGAGGTCTGCCGAATCCAGTTGAAACCACGCGTTACCACTCTTTGGTGATAGAAGAATCCAGCCTGCCTGATTGTTTAGAGGTGACGGCTTGGACCCAAGCACCAAATGGAGAACAAGATGAAATCATGGGAGTGCGTCATAAAACCTTGCCGATTGAAGGGGTGCAATTTCACCCAGAATCAATATTGACCGAACAAGGTCATGCGATGTTGAAGAATTTTTTAGAGCAAAAAGATCAGCGCTCTGTTTAACTGTTAGGATTTGCCATGCCATTGAGAGAAGCTTTAGAACAATTATTAAGACGTGATGATTTAACGGCCGCACAAATGCATGAAGTGATGCAGCTACTCATGTCTGGCGAGGCCACCCCAGCACAAATTTCAGCAATATTAATCGCCCTTAGAGCGAAAGGCGAAACCGTCACGGAAGTGACGGCGGCCGCTTCGGTGATGCGATCATTGGCAACGCCCGTTCATATAGAGGATAAAACCCATTTAGTCGATACCTGTGGAACGGGTGGGGATGGTGCGAACACCTTTAATATCTCTACGGCTTCCGCTTTTGTCGCCGCTGCCGCTGGTGCGAAAGTGGCAAAACATGGCAGTCGCTCGGTATCCAGTCAATCTGGCAGCGCAGACTTATTAGAACAGGCGGGTGTGAATTTAGATTTGACGCCTGATCAGGTCGCAGAGTGTGTCCATACTTTGGGGGTTGGCTTTATGTATGCGCCGGCGCACCATAGTGCGATGAAGCATGTGATTGGCGTGCGCAGAGAAATTGGTGTGCGAACCGTGTTCAATATGCTGGGGCCCTTGACCAATCCGGCGCAAGCACCCGCACAAGTTTTGGGTGTCTACGACGCCAAATTATTAGTGCCGTTTGCCGAAGTGCTTAAACAATTGGGCTCTAAGAGAGTGATGATTGTGCATGCACAAGATGGCTTAGATGAAATCAGTATTGCTTCTGTAACCGATGTCGCTGAATTGAATAATGGTGAGATTCACCAGTGGCAAATTGATCCGGCTGAATACGGTATGCACCATGCAAACTTAGAGGCATTGAAAATTGATTCGGCTGCTGCCAGTTTAGAGATGATTCAAACCGTATTTGCCAATCAGCCATCACCGGCATTGGATATTGTTTGCCTGAATGCGGGTGCTTCGATTTATGTATCTGGTGTTGTCGATAGTTACGCAAAAGGGATTGAAATGGCCAAAGACGTGATTGCCAATGGCAAAGCAGCGCTTTTGTTTGAACAATTTATTGCGAAAACCCATCAATTTGCCTGACCAGTATCTTATTTGCCAAAAAACGACCAGGCCTGGTCGTTTTTTCTAACCTATCCGATTGAGTAGAGATTGATCATGAGCCAAACCCCTGATATTTTGAAAAAAATTATTTTTCGTAAGCTTGAAGAAATACAGCAAAACTGTGAAAAAGTGCCTTTGCGAGAAATGAAGCAAAAAGCATTAATGATGACCACCTCTCCCACGCGCGGCTTTGCAGAGGCATTGCAAGCGAAATTAGATGCGAAGCAGTCTGCGGTCATTGCGGAAATAAAAAAAGCCTCACCTTCGAAAGGCGTATTACGTGACCCATTTGATCCGGTTGAGATTGCAAAAAGTTATGCGGATAATGGAGCGGCCTGTTTGTCGGTTTTAACGGATCAGGATTTCTTTCAAGGGTCCAATGCTTATCTTCAGCAAGTCCGTGAAGCGGTTGACTTGCCCATTATTCGCAAAGACTTTATTGTCGATGATTATCAGGTTTATGAAGCACGCGTGATCGGGGCGGACTGTATTCTGTTAATTGCGGCGGCCATTGGCGATGCGCAATTGTATGAGCTTACCGAAACGGCAATGCAACTGGGGATGGATGTATTGGTTGAGGTGCATAATGAAGCAGAGATGGAGCGCGCTTTACGCTTACCATTACCGATGATTGGCATTAATAATCGCGACTTGCATACGTTTGAGGTGTCGCTTGATACAACCCTGCGGATGCTCGATATGATTGAAGATGATCGAATCGTCATTACCGAAAGTGGTATTTTATCACCAGAAGATGTGGCAAAAATGCGTCAACATCAAGTGAATAGCTTTTTAGTGGGTGAGGCTTTTATGCGCGCAGAGAGTCCCGGTAAGAAACTGGCAGAACTGTTTCAATAAATACAAAGCGCCTAGAGCGCTTTTTTATTGAGTGGAACGCCTTTATAAACGGCCACTCGATTTTTTTCTGTTATATCAAATGATTAAAGACAAAATTATTTAAAAAAAGACTTGCATTGTTCAAAAAAAGCGGAATAATACGCTGTCCTTTTTTCCAAAAGAAAAATGGTTATTTCCTCACCAAACGTTATGAAACGAGAGGTGGTTGGGGTTCATCAAACTATGCCTTTGTTTGTGAACTATTATTAATCATTCATCCGTATGCATTTCTTTTCTGCGGGTGTTTTATAAGGTGCCTCTTAATGCCTAATTCAGAAAACGTCCTGGTCACGGGTAACGACCATTTTGAAGTGATTGAAAAAACCACGGTGATTGATGACAGCTGGCCGACTCATGATCAAGCTGTTGAAGATCAAACCCTAGATCACTTTATTTGCCGTGATGGCAAGACCTTTGCCGGAACGCATTTAATTGCAGATTTTTGGGGTGCATCCCATTTAGATGATTTGCCGCGGATGGAAAAAGCCCTGCGGGATGCCGTTGATAGTGCCAAAGCCACTTTATTACATATTCATTTGCATCATTTTACCCCGAATGGGGGGATTTCGGGTGTGGCCGTTTTGGCAGAATCTCATATCAGTGTTCATAGTTGGCCGGAACGGAATTATGCCGCCTTTGATGTGTTTATGTGTGGTGATTCTGAGCCTGAGAAGGCGATCGCTGTGTTGCAGGCAGCTTTTACCCCATCACAGGTTCAGGTCGATAACCTTATGAGAGGAGAAGTTGTGGATGACAGCTAATACGCAGCCCCCAAAAAGTTATCTTGAGACGCTTTATCCTAGTTGGGGTCAACAATTTGTGATGAACGAAGTGGTGTTTGAAGTCGATACGGGGCATCAGCATTTGGTCATTTTTAAAAATGACCAATGGGGAACCGTGATGGCGTTAGATGGCGTGATTCAAACGACAGAAAAAGATGAGTTTATCTACCATGAGATGATGACACATGTGCCGATGCTGGCGCATGGTCATGCCAAAAAAGTATTGATTATCGGTGGCGGCGATGGCGGGATTTTACGCGAAGTATTAAAGCATTCCTCGGTAGAATCGGTGACCCAAGTTGAAATTGACCAGCAGGTGATTGATCTATGCGTGCGCTATTTGCCAAACCATTCAGCAGGGGCTTTTAACAACCCGAAAGCAACGATAGTGATTGCCGATGGAGTCGATTTTGTCAATGATTGCACTGAGCAGTATGATGTTATTATTTCAGACTCAACCGATCCGATTGGTCCTGGAGAAGTTTTGTTTACTTCACGCTTTTATCAAGGCATTCAACGGTGTTTAAATCAGGGCGGCGTTTTTGTGGCACAAAATGGCGTTAGCTTTATGCAAACGGATGAAGTCACCACCACTTTCAAACGATTAACCCCCTTATTTAAAGAGGCCAGCTTTTATTCGGCTGCGGTGCCAACTTATGTTGGCGGGATTATGACGTTTGCTTGGGCAACCGATTGTCTTGATTTGCGGCGACAGCCGTTAGATGTGATTCGGTCACGTTATGAATCTGCTGCGATTCAAACGCGCTTTTATACCCCGGAGCTCCATTTGGGCGCTTTTGCTTTGCCCAAATATGTACAAGACGCGATGCAGTCTTAAAAAACCTTTAACTTTCAGGCAACCGCCTTTTGGAGATTGAAATACATTGAATACAGCAGAACTTGTCCAGCATTTTGCAGAACAAACCCATCCTGACGAATTGGAACAGTTTGATCGTTCGACTTTAAGAGACCTTTTAAAGGAGCACGAGACACCTTTTCTGGTGCTGGACTTGCAAGAGATTGAATATCAATATAATGCATTACAAAGTGCTTTGCCGGGTGTGGAGTTATTTTATGCGGTGAAGTCTTTTGCGCATCCGGCGGTGATTCGTCGACTGAAAAAGTTAGGCGGCAGTTTTGATCTAGCAACCGCTGGCGAAGTCGACTTGGTGCGTGGACTCGGCGTAAATGGGGATCAATGTATTCATACTCATCCGATAAAGAAAGACCGTGAAATTCGACATGCATTAGAATTTGGTTGTCGTCGATTTGTCATCGATAACCCTGATGAAGTGCTGAAGTTTATCCCTTATAAAGATGAAGTGGAATTAATTATTCGAGTCAGTTTCCGTAGCCAAGATGCAACGGTGGATTTATCTCGAAAGTTTGGCTCAGCGCTGGAAGAATTGCCAGGCCTGGTTAATTTAGCAGTGGAAAATGGCTTAACTGTTTCTGGCTTGTCATTCCATGTCGGTTCACAGTCCTTGTCGCCATTTGCGCAAGTCAATGCTATTCAAGCCTCAGCAGCCGCGATGAAAGAGATGCGACATGTCCATTGGAAATGGTTGGATATTGGTGGTAGCTTCCCCGTGTCTTATCAAGGTCCGGTCATGCCGATTGAAGACTTTTGTGCGCCGATTGTAGAGGCGTTATCGACCTTGCCAAAATCGATTAAGGTGTTTGCAGAACCGGGACGCTTTATTTCGGCACCGTCCATGATTGAAATTGTTCGCGTCGTGGGAAAAGCTAAACGCGGTGCACGGACTTGGTACTATCTCGATGATGGGGTCTATGGTGCCTTTAGTGGACAAATGTATGATCATGCCAAATATCCAATAGCCCCTTTGAAACCCGTTGATCCAACCGGCGATTTTTACCCAAGTGTTTTAGCGGGGCCGACTTGTGATAGCATTGATGTGGTTGATGAAGATATTGAGCTGCCCGATATGGCGGTTGGTGATATCTTAATTGCCAAACAAATGGGGGCTTATACCATTGCATCTGCTTCGGAATTTAACTATTATCCAAAGCCTAAAGTAGTGGTGGTTGAAGATTTGATCGAACACCCAGAAGATGAATAAGGGAGAGAGTATGACCACACGGGTAAAATGGCAAGGTGGCTTAACGTTTGAAGGCACGACAGAAAGTGGGCATTCCATTTTAATGGATGCCGCGCCGGAAGTCGGAGGCGAAAACAAAGGGGCGCGCCCGATGGAAATGGTGTTGTTGGGATTAGGCGGTTGCACCAGTATTGATGTGATTATGATGCTACAGAAATCCAAGCAAGCCGTTGAGGATTGCCAGGTTGAAATTTCGGCTGAACGCTCAGATACCGTGCCTAAGGTGTTTACCAAAATTCACGTTCATTTCAAGGTGTTTGGCCAAGACCTCAATCCGAAGAAAGTGGAAAGAGCGGTTAGCCTTTCCGCAGAAAAATATTGTTCGGTTTCAAAGATGCTTGAGCACTCTGTCACAATGTCTCATGACTTTGAAATCATCGGTGGTTAGTGTATTGTGATGAATGGCTTGCTTCATGCCTTATTGCTTGATGGCCAAGGGGGTGCCAAGCCTTTAGATTTGGAAGCCATTCAGCATTGGCGCCCTGAAGCGGGTGAGCTGTGGTTACACTTTGATTATACCGAAGCAGATGTCAGACAGTGGTTTGAAGCGGAAAGCCAATTAGACGAAGCGATGATTGATACCCTGCTAAGTGGTGGGTCACGTCCAAGGTTTAGTCCACAAGAGAACGGCGTTTTTATTGCTTGGCGAGGGGTTAATCTCAACCCGAAATCTGATCCAGATGATATGGTTGCATTGCGGTTGTGGCGAGATGAAAATCGTCTTATTTCGACCCGCAACCGAAAATTATTGGCTGTTAGAGAGGTGGTTCTAGCCTTAGAAAAGGGTAAAGGGCCTTGTTCGACTGCTGAAATTTTGGTTGAGTTGGCGTCCAGTATGACAAGAAAAATTGGTCGGGTATTAGAGGATTTTGACGATCAGATGGCGGAACTAGAAGAATCTGTTATTGAATCCAATCAAATGACGTTGAGATCAGAATTAAGTGGGTTTCGACGCCAAGTGATTTCATTGCGTCGTTATATGACACCGCAAAAAGAGGCATTGTTGGGATTTTCGTTGGAAAAGCTTGCTTGGCTCAATCAGTCTGAACGAACCTATCTGCGTGAAGTAGTGGATCGGATGACTCGTCATTTAGAAGATTTAGAAGCCTTGCGTGAAAGAGCTGTGGTTGCGCAAGAAGAATTGCAAAATCGAATTTCTGAAGAATTGAATAGCCGGTTATATGTGTTATCGCTGATCACAGCAATCTTTTTACCCCTTGGGTTCTTTACGGGGTTGTTTGGGGTCAATGTCGGCGGGATGCCTGGTGTGGAGAATTCCCATGCTTTTTGGTATTTGACCACTGTCATGGGAGGGCTGGTTGTTTTACAGATTTCCTATTTTCGGTGGAAACGTTGGCTTTGATTTCGGCTATACATTTCCTAGCCGACAAATCAATTGCAGAAGCGCTTTTACCGAAGCGATAGATGCAGTTTCATTCATGGTGTGATACCCAGTTGTGGGTATTTGTAATGTGGTGCCATGTACCAGTCCATTTGAATTAGCGGTAATTCGTCCTAATTCAGTGCGTCCAATGCCCATTTTAAATTGCCCCGAACCCAGTGTCTGTTGATTGAGGCTTTCAATATATTGATCTTTAAAGCTAAAGGGAATGTCTAATTCCGCGCATAAGCGTGCCACAGCTTGCGTCGTTTCTGGATGAAATTCAGCATGTTCATCTTGATTGCGCAGTACCACTAATTGCTTGTCGGCTTCTTCGCGATTCCGATAGGGGCTGGTGTCGAGTACATATAGGTTATTGGTGGATCCTCCAAAGCGACGATACCACTCCAGTAGATAGCGCCAACTACTACCGCATTCTTCTTCTGCGGTGAAAAAAGCAGTTCCTTGGTAACCCAGGCTAAACAGGTGTACTAACATGGCAGCCGTTAACACATTATCGAGCTGGCCGGATAAAAAGTGGTTATCGACGCTTAGCTTATCTTGAAAACCAACCGGGGTTCCGGCAACTAGGTGCGCTAAGCCTTCAACTTCAAAAATTAAGTTCTGGCGAAATTCACAGATATAGGCATTGTTAATAATCCCTGATCCGCGGTAAGCACCAGACCAGGGCTCATAAGCCAGTACAGGGGTGTTCTCAAAGCGGTTCATGAGTGTCAGCTTGAGTTCATTGCCGACATCATTGCCTAGTAGATTGGTCATTTTGCCCGTAATAAAGGCCGCGAATTGGAATTCATTTGGGCCTGTACAGACTAAGCCATGGCGGTCAATATGACTGGAAAAATGGCAAAGATCCGGTTGGTTGCCTTGTGCAACCAGTAAGCCTTCATACCAGGTGACCTTTGCGCCCCTTTCCTCAAGCTCTCGTTGTAATACCCGAAAAAAAGCATGTTCAGCACCGACCACACTCGGCTGTCTAATGAGTGACTTAAGCAGGTCTAAAAATTCACTAAAGTCGCCCATATTGCCCCTCTTTATAAAAGCGATTGAAAGTAAGAGTTTATCTTAAAGTGAGCAAAATAAATATGATTGCTGCGACAGAATCATGTATTCATTGTGGATTTGATTGAATCATGCTGCGTTAAGCGGTGCAGTCGATTAAACTATCATAAGTTTATGAAATTCGATTTGACAGCGTACGTCCGCTAAAGGAGAGAAGGATGCGTTATCACTTTAAATATTTATGGTTTAGAGACCCAGCCGAAGAAGTGGTGTTTATTAATCATCATGCCGTGCGCTTAAGAGCCGGATTAATGCTGCTCTTGCCCGTGTATATGGTGACAGTGTTGTTGACCACGGTTAATGCGCCAACCTGGACTGTGCTTGCCAATGGGCCGATGGAAGAAACATTTGAATTAACGGAAGAGCTTCGTGTGATTTTTACCGTACAAGCTTATAAAACGGCATTTGATTATACAGTGCCGACTTGGATTTTGTTTTATGGCCTGTTTGAAATGTTGGTCGGTATGTTTATTAAGACGGCGTATTTGTCGCCAACGGTTCATATTGCCACTTATCTAACTCGAAATATTCCCCCCAAGTGGGAGCCGCTTAAGCCAAAACGGTTTGCTTGGCTAATTGGCGCGCTATTGATTTCATCGTGTTTACTCTTTTTTAATCCCGATAGTTTTGCGCGATTTGTAAATGGTGTCAGTGGGACGGAATTATTACCGACCACGTCGAATTGGATGCCGTTTTTTATTCCGATATTGGTGTGGGTGTGTTTTGGGTTGATGTGGTTAGAAGCCACGTTTGGCTGGTGCTTGGGCTGTAAGTTACATTGGTTGCTGGCCAAGTTGGGTATCTTTAAAAGTCACTGCTATGATTGTCTGAATGTCGATTTTGCGCAAAAAGCTTGGATGGAGGAGCGTAAACGCCTTGAAGCTGAGCTTAAGCATCAGCAGTCAAAATGACCAGGCCTGGTCATTTTGGCGTGATTGAGTTGGCTGTTCTATCGCTGCGTTGCGGTTTTTAAAGCTTGAGTAATGGCTGTACAAATCCCTTTCGTGAGTTGGTGGAGCTGATCAGACGGTATATTGTAAGCCGGCATGGTATAGATAAGTTTGCCAAATGGTCGAATCCAGACATTTTCAGACACAGCCAGTTGTTGAATGGTTTCGCCTAAATCTGAGCGGTTCAGCTCTATGGCGCCAATGGCGCCAAGCACCCGTGCATCTTTGACCCCGTCAATCGACTTGAGTGGCAGTAGTGTTTGCTGAAGGTGCTGTTCGATTCGAGCAATATTGGTTTGCCAAGGCGAGTCAAGCAGGACATCAATATTGGTCGCGGCTGTTCGGCAAGCCAGCGGGTTAGCCATATAGGTGGGGCCGTGCATCAACAATCCCGGTTTGCCTTGACTAATCGTTTGACTGACCTTTTCCGTAGTTAAGGTCGCGGCTAGCGTGATATGTCCGCCAGTTAGGGTTTTTCCCAATGCCATGATATCTGGGCAGATATTGGCCCATTCACAGGCAAACAATTTGCCTGTTCGACCAAACCCAGTGGCAATTTCATCCGCAATGAGTAGCACATCATAGTTATCGCAAAGCTGTCGAACTTGACGTAAATAGTCGGGTCGATAAAAACGCATGCCACCCGCGCCCTGTACGATGGGCTCCAAGGTCACGGCGGCAATTTCATGATGATGTTGTTCAAGCAATTGTTTAAACGCATCAATATCTTGATTGTCAGAATCAATATCGAATCCCATCTGGGGCGCAGGGGCAAAATAGTGCGGGGTTAGGTTGTCCGCAAATAGGGTATGCATACCATTGTCAGGGTCACAAATGGCCATGGTGGCAAAGGTATCACCGTGGTACCCATTTTTGAGAGCAAGTAATTTATGCTTTTTCGGTTGATTTAAACTTATCCAATACTGCAATGCCATTTTAATCGCAACTTCCATCGCCACGGAGCCGGAGTCTGTAAAGAACACTTTTTGCAGCGGTTCAGGCGTCAGTTTGACTAGGCGTTTTGCTAGTTCAATAGCCGGTTCATGGGTTAAGCCGCCGAACATGATATGGGGCAGGGTTTCAATTTGTTCAATCATGGCTTTTTGAATGCGCGGATGATTGTAACCATGAAGCGCTGCCCACCAGGAACTCATGCCATCCACCAGTTCTTGTCCATTGCTGAGGGTGATAATCGACCCTTGTGTTTTGGTGACCGCCAGAGGCTGAATCGGGTTGGGCATTTTGGCATAAGGGTGCCAAATATGAGATTGATCAAATTGAAGATTTGCGGTCCAGTCTGTCATGGTTTTCCTCTTGTTGCGTTTGATCCTATTATACAAGCTTAGCGATGGGTGGCGATATTCCGTTAAAAATGACCAGGCCTGGTCATTTTGGTTGCCAGTTCAACGCATTTAAGGTGTTTTGAAAAGAGGTTTCCAATGGGCTTGTTAACTGTATCGATTGTTGGGTTTCCGGATGCGTAAAGTTTAACGCTGTTGCCGCAAGATAGAGTCGATGGTAGGCGTGCCATTCATTAAAAAAGTGATTGTGGTGGCGATCGCCGTATTGAACATCTCCAATAATGGGGTGACTAATATGGTTTAGATGGCGGCGGAGCTGATGTTTTCGACCCGTTTTAGGGCTGAGTTTGACAAGACTATAGCGTTGACTCGGATAACGCCCGATTGCATGATCGACTTCGCAGGTGGCGATGCATTGATAGTGAGTCACTGCCGATTGCGGAGGTTTGGGTTTTTTATTCGGTTCGGCAACCGGATCAATTTTATATTTTAAGGCATGATCAATCGTTCCTGAATCGGGTATCCAGCCACGACAGATTGCCAGATAGTCTTTTTGAATTTGATGTGATAGGAATTGTTCGCTCAGGTGGCGTGCATGCGCCGAGCTAAGCGCAAATAACAAGATGCCGGATGTGGCCTTATCCAAACGGTGAACTGGGTAAGCACGCCGCTGAATGAGTTCTTCCGTTAAGTTGACAGCAAACTGGGTTTCATGTCGATCAATCGCAGAAGGGTGAACCAATAATCCTGCGGGTTTATGAATGGCAACAATGGCATCGTCTTGATAGAGGCACTGAAGTTGGGTCAGGTCACAATGCGTATGCATAAAATAGATCTTATTCATTTGGCTGTATAAAAGAGACTTCACATTGTAAGGTAAAAGTGAAATTGCATGGAAGAGGATATAGACATTTCTAAAAAATGCGAAACAAAATCCCGAATAGAATTGATTCGGTGGCGAATTGATAAAAAAACGGATTTTTGCTTGACACTAAAGGATTTTCAATTAAAATACGCCCATCAATTTGATTGGGAGGGTTTCCCGAGCGGCCAAAGGGGGCAGACTGTAAATCTGCTGGCAACGCCTTCAGTAGTTCGAATCTACTACCCTCCACCATTTAATTGTTTTACATTATGCGGGTATCGTATATTGGCTATTACCTCGGCCTTCCAAGCCGATGAGGGGGGTTCGATTCCCCCTACCCGCTCCAATTCTAGGCTCTCTTTGTTATTTTGTTTTAGGACAAATTAGTAGTGAGGGCCTTTTTAATATTTGCTCTCATAGCTCAGTAGGTAGAGCGCATCCATGGTAAGGATGAGGTCATCGGTTCGATTCCGATTGAGAGCTCCATTTTTTTCATCATGGCGGGCGTGGCTAATCGAAGTCTGTCGCTGTTTTTAACGGAGTTTGCATCATGGCAAAAGAAAAGTTTGAACGTAGTAAGCCGCACGTAAACGTTGGTACGATTGGTCACGTAGACCATGGTAAAACAACTCTTACAGCGGCACTCACCATCGTACAAGGTAAAAAATTTGGTGGTTTAGCCAAAGATTACGCCTCAATCGATAATGCACCAGAAGAGCGTGAGCGTGGTATTACCATCTCTACAGCACACGTAGAGTATG
>CBFHUY010000053.1:0-12467 GCA_965658885.1 Hydrogenovibrio sp. | reverse complement strand
TATTTAGGTGGCGTAGAAGTGCTATAAATTCAATGAAAAATTTACCAGCCCATGGGGGGGGAATAAAGTTGAAACTGTTACAAATCCTTCCTACCAGGTCTTTTTAATCCTACATATTTAGCATGTAGATGATAATGATTAGAAAGAGGAGGGAGAACCGTCCCATTTCTAAAAAATGTTTTGTCAGTCCATGCATAATACCTTTCCATTAGTGTGTTTTTTTCCTATGGACGTTATTTGGACGAATTCAAAAATTATGGTGTTTTCTATTCTTGATAATTATGTTGGAATAAATTTTGCTATTGGTTTAAATACTATCCAGTAACATTAGGTTCTCTTAAATGCGGTTTAAGCGTGTTATTTTATTTTGCTGTTATATAACTTTGTTCGGGCTGTCAAAAGTAAATGCTCAGAGCGCAACCGTGGGTACAGCGCATAAAACAAAACCTTTGCAATCAGACACTAAAAAACAAGAAATAGATAACAATACGGGTAAACCGCACCATATAAACTCAATTGATGAAACCTATCAAACTACTACTCTTGATAAAATGGCATATAACCGCAATCAAAAAGGCTTAGCAACAAAAAATTCTTCAAATACTCAAGTATCTTATTCTAGCTATAACATTATAAGCATTGACGATATGATGCAGCGCACACAAGTTCAAAATCACATGAATGCCAATAGTGAAACCAAAAATCTACTTATGGATCTAAGACAGAGTTTAAACAAGTTGAGTCAGGATCAATTAGGTAATACCAAAATTCTAAAAATAATTGAAAATTATGATATGAAATTACTGAATATAATTCAAAAAGAACAGGAATTAAATGAGTTACTGGATTATATTCAACGCTTAAACGGTGTTGCATCAACACGAAAAGATAGGCCTGTTAAGCGTAAGCAAGTTGAAATTGAAGGTTATCGGTGGCCAAATTAGTTTTTGTACTAAGCAATGCCAAAGTATGTAGTAGCGGATTAATTTTTAAAAAATTATTAAAAAGTGAAAAAAGATTAGTAATTGTCTATTGATAATTTTTATAGTGATTTACTTAATATAGTATAAAAACTTGCTAACATAACATTCAACAATCTAAATAAAAATTAGCTTAAGACCGAATTCTTGTTCTTGACTGGAGATCAACTAAAGAATTTTTAAAAACTGCCGATAACATTTAAGGTTTTTAAAAAACTACTGGTTTCAGCATTACAATAAAAAAAGGATATTGAAAATGAAAATAAAAACCCAATTAAAATATGCGACTGCATTTGTCGGCATGGTTGCAATGACAACATCTCAAGCAGCAACTCAGAGTGTTTCAGCTTCCGTTGTTGTAAACAATACAATCACTATGGCTGTTAATGCGCCGTTAGATTTTGGTACGGTTGCAGCGTTTGCAAACGATAATACCACCGCTGAAATAGCAACGATGACCATCCCTGCAGATCCAGCGGCTGCAATAACAACTGCTAATGGGGCTTCAGGTACGGCTAGAATTATCCCATTGGTAAATGGGTCACCAGCAGATGTGTCGGTTTCGGGAGCTGCACCTAATTATGCTTTAAATGTATCTGTAGCAGCTGCAACACCAGATCTCACCGACCCTTCTGGTACCGCACCAAATGGATTTACAATGGGAACCTTTACACAATATGCTTACCTTGAAGGTAATAACCAAACTTTTGGTAGCACAACAGATGCGACAGGAGCATTAGGGCTTAATATTGGCGCAACGATATCAACCGTTACGCCCGCTGGTGGTGCTGCAGCTGATAATGCAGTAGCCTATACTGATGCAACCTATACAGGTACCTTTGAAGTCTCTATTAATTACTAATAGTCTTAAACAGGCAACGCCAACTACTATTGGGCGTTGTTTGCTTTTCTAAAAAAATATATGATGTCAGGTTTTGTCTGATTATTCAATCCACGTATTTTTTCTATAATTTAAAAGGCTTCATCAACGTTGATGACTATTTTTCGTTTAAAATACCTGTTTTTTTTTCTAGGGATGGTATTAGCCCCTTTTTCTATTTATGGGGATATGAGAGTGGATCAGCAACTGACATTTGGTAGCATTGCTATTAAAGATAACTCTCAAGTTTGGGTGCTCAAACAACTTTCTAATGGTCAGGTTTTAGTTGATACCAATGGCATTGTTATTTTAGAGCCCGGCAAAGTGGGTCAGTATTTTTTTTACAATATGCCCAAGTCGACATTAATTAATATATCCATTATCAATGGTGCCGGAAACACTCAGTTCTCTGGTCCGTCCACCCAAACGCAATTCACTATCGAACCCTACCTTGACTTTAATACCTACACAACGAATATCTATGGTGAATTCACATTAACATTACCAGGCAGCCTTAAAACCAGTGGCAATGGCCTAAGTTATAGTGATGGTGCTTACTATCGGTTTTTCCAACTTAATATAAATTATTAATTGCTGCTTTATTAAACTAGGTTTACAACTTATGAAAAATATCTTTTTGCTAGTCGTTATATCCGTTTTATTTCAATCTAGTGCCTATGCAGGGTTGTTGATTGCTCCTTTAAGAGTGGTTTTTGATCAAAATGAACGAAGCAAGGTGGTCACCATTATTAATAGCGGCCAGAAAAGTGCCAGCTACCGAATCGGCTTTAAAAATTTAGAACAGCTGCCTTCAGGAGAATATAAAGAAATAAAAAATCGAAATAATGTTAATGCCTCTCAATTTTTTGCAAACAAGATGATTCGTTTTAGTCCTAGACAGGTGAGCTTAAATCCAGGAGACCGTCAACAAATCCGGATTAGTTTACGAAAACCAAATACGATTACCGCAGGAGAGTATCGTAGTCACTTAACTTTTACACAGCTGCCGGAGCCAGAAATGCTTCCTGGCAACAATAAAAGCCAAGGGATAAAGGTCTTTATGCTGACTTCCTTTTCAATCCCTGTTCAAGTGAGACATGGAAACCCTGAAGTTCACCCTCAAATAACGGATGCAAAATTAACACACTTAAAAACTGACCAGTGGCAGATAGAAACGACTATTCATAAAGAGAGTCCGTTCAGCTCTTTTGGGAAAATTGTTGCTTACTGGAGAGAGTCCTCCGGCCATGAATATACTGAAATTGACTTTATTGACAACGCAACCCTTTACCGAGAAGTCAGTAATCGCACAATCAACTTGGTGATTGATAAAGACGATGTAAAAACAGGGCAGTATAAAGTGGTTTATGTGCCGGACAGTGTGTTTTTACAATCAAAATTTGACCAGTTCGAATTCTCTTTTACGAAAAAGTAGCATGAAGGAAATTATTTGCTGACCTATCTACACGAATGATAATGAACCTGAGATTCGGCTGGACGATATGTCATTTTATATTACTTTGGATAGTGCCAAGTTTACTGTATGCAAACAATAATGCTCAGCCAAAATATTATGATCCTTTGACAAGTCAATTCATCACTCTTGAAGAGATCAATCGGGCACCTTCTAGAGAACTCTTTCTTGAAGCATCTGTGGATAATATCGTATTAGGTGAAGTTAATGCTCTTGAATTCAACAATGAATTATGGGCTTCACTGAATGAAGTTGTTGCACTCCTTGATTTTCCAATTAGTATTAAGACTTTAGCTAATGGGCAAATTAGGGCAAACGGTTGGTTTATTAATGAAGACAACCATTTTTCACTCATTCCAGAGCTAATAGACCCCAAAAACCTAGATGCCACTACAAAAAATTACACGATTAGTGTTAAAAACAATGTTTATAAAATTTCTAAATTTAAAACCATTAATCAGCAGATTTACTTTTCGTTAACAGAGATTTTAAATTGGTTTGAAATTGAATCTGAATTTAACATAAATGACCTAACCTTGACGTTAAAAACTGGCGAAAGACTGCCCATTCAAAACAAAAAATTACGAGAACAAAGAGAGGTTGCGAATTTAGTTAATAATTTTGATACTCAGTATCCACGTGAAGATGTTGAGTACCAATTACTGTCACCAATAATGACCGATATTCAATTCTCACTAACCCAAGATGCGGTTGGAAATCGATCTTATAATGTTTCTGCTTTAGGGGCTGGCGACCTTGCATATATGACTGGGCACTATTACACCAGTTATCAATATGCAGATAAAACTGATTTACGCAAATTTAACGGCACCTTATATTTAGAAAAAAATTCAACGCAAAGAGATCTGTTAGGTCCTTTAAACGCGTCACACCTTTCGTTAGGTGATAATCGTTCAACACCAATCTCAAATTTACCCAGTGGTAACAGTTTTGGCGTTAGAGTGAACAATCGGCCCTATGGCAGAATTACCAATGTATCAACGACAAATATTACTGGTTTAATGCAACCAAACTGGGATGTAGAACTGTACTTAAATGGATTGTTTATTGCAAAACAGACCACTTCGGATAATGGTCAATACAACTTTTTTAATCAACCTTTGCAGGTTGGTGAAAACCGATTTACCTTAAGATTTTATGGACCACAAGGCCAATTTCAAGAATTAGAAGAAATCTATCATTTAGATTCTACTTCAGCTGTGGGCGGGGATTTAATTTATGATTTGTCAATGACTCGTCAAAATATTCAAATCATAGATTTTATAAATAATGAGTCTTCGACTATGGAAGCTCATTATGGGCTTAACCTACATTTAGAAAAAGGCATTAATAAGCATATGTCTTTAACCAGTGACTATTCCCAGTATCATTTTAATGATGGCGAATTACATCAGTTTTTTCAAACAGGACTACGAAGTTTTTTTTGGAATAGTATATTTCAGTTTAACCATTTACGAGATATAGCGGCGGGAAGCCAGAATGAATTTAGTTTTTCAAAAAATATTAGTTCAAGCGGCAATCATGTTTTGAACTATAGCTTGCTTAACCAAACACCAGATATGAAAACTAACAGTACGAATGAATCTAGTTTTCGCCAATCTCAGTCGCTCGCATTGAATGGAAATCTAAATATAGCCAAATTGAACTATGGCCTTAATGTCAGTGTGACTGATTACTTTGATAAAAGACAGAGTCAGAGTTATCAATTGAATTTAGGGAAAAGTTTTGGTCAACTTCGTTTAAGTAACAATTTAACCTACTCCAGGAATAAATCAATTGATAATCAGTATAGTAGTAGTCAATCAGGGCAGCTTAATGCAGCCATGTTTTGGAAATTAATATATTTTCGTTTGGCAATGGATTATGCGGTTAAGCCAGATAGCAAACTTAAAAATACATCTTTAGAAACCAGCTGGAACATCACCAATAACATCAGTAGCAAACTAACCCTTGGTTTTAACAATATCGATGCAGTTCGTACTGAAGGTATTCATTTAGAGTGGCGCAACTCACAAATCATCACAAGTTTTTCAATTAATCATACTAACGGATCTTATAACAGCCAATTAAATCTTCGTTTTGGACTTGGTAATAACCCAATTAACAACCAATTAGTCATGAATTCATCTCGAATGTCGTACAGTGGTGCCGTTGCCGCACAAGTTTATGAGGATAGAAATCATAATCTTAGACGAGATAAAGATGAACCTTTAATTGAAGGGGTCGAAGTTGAAGCAAAACAACAACACCGCCGAGCTGTCACCAATGAAAATGGAGTGGCGTTTATTTCAGGACTTTATGGCGGTCAAGCAACAGACGTGTCGGTTAATGAAGCCACCTTACCTGATCCATTTATGATTCCTGCGAAAGAAGGTATTTCTTTTATGCCGCGACCCGGGCTTGTAAAAACGGTTTATATTCCCGTCGTAACCTCTGGAGAAGTCGAGGGGATGATCAATTACTCGGACAACCTATTTAAACCGTCACGAGATCAAGGGCGAGTTCCATTAGAGTTAATTAATGAAGAGGGCGTTGAGATCTTAAAGACTAAATCGGCATTTGATGGCTTCTTTTTATTCGAAAAGATTCCGCCTGGAGAATATAAGTTGCAGGTTAGCCCACAATTTTTAGAAGATAATTCATTGATGACGCGTAACCCTATTTCTATAAAGATTACCCCTAAAGGAACCTTAATCTTAGGCGCAAACTTTACTTTGCGACCTAAAAACGTGTTTAATTACAAAAGTGCCACTGATTCAACAACGGTTGCTTATCGTCTTGACTTGGGTACCTTCCTGTCTGAAGAAAACGCTCGAATTATTGTGGAGTCACTTAGAGCCATTTTTCCAGAAGTTTTATCCCAAATTATGACAACATCTGCTATTGAGATGTTTTTAGTTAAAAAGTCAGATCATCAACATCAAATTTTAATCGGACCTTTTTATAACTTAAATAACGTGAGATACATTTGTGGCTCTTTAGCGAAGGAAAACCTTCACTGTCAAGCAATAAAATTAAAATAATATCTTATCAGGCCTGGGCGGTTTTTTAGTATTAATGCAAACGAAACAGGGTTTCGAAAGCGCTTAAGCCTTCTTTAAAAAAGCGGCAACTAAGACGATTTGGGTGCCGTTGACTTTACCTTCAATGTGTAACGGGTTATCGGTTAGGTGGA
The DNA here is from genome assembly GCA_965658885.1 of Hydrogenovibrio sp. GTDB lineage: Bacteria > Pseudomonadota > Gammaproteobacteria > Thiomicrospirales > Thiomicrospiraceae > Hydrogenovibrio. The sequence continues at coordinate 5,937 of CBFHUY010000053.1, read as the reverse complement.
TGTTTTTCACCAAAGTACCACGCTTCGCAGTGAAACCCGCGCCTTTAACATCTAAATCTTTAATGAGCGTGACGTCATCCCCTTCATTTAAGACGGTTCCGTTACTGTCTTTATGAACAATCGTGTCCTCATCATCGTCTGCAATGCCAGCCTCAGCCCACTGCTTGGTATCATCTTCCATATACATCATGTCTAATAAATCTTGTGGCCAGCCTTCGGCACGTAAGGCGTGTAGTAAGCGATAAGCCATGACCTGTACTGCCGGAACCTGAGACCACATACTGTCGTTTAGACAACGCCAATGATTTGCATCCATAGTTTCTGGCGCTTCGATCTGACCTTTACAAGTCGCACAGACAACAATGCTTTGCTCATCAGACCCATCTGAAGGGGGCACTTCATAAGCGGATAAACCCTCCTCTGATCCACATAGTTCACATTTGTGTTGACTTCTTTGTTGTAGCGCTTGAGAAATAGACATGATTGTTTCCTTTTAGTGAAGGGCGCTTATTATGCACAAAATCGATCAAATTTAAAGACTTTCCCCTGAGTGGATTCACTCACTGTTGTAAACAGACTATAATCAAATATTATTTTTTATGAACAATGGTGATTTTGCCTGGCCTATTTTGCTTAGGCGTGTTGGTTTCTTGTGAGAGTGTGAGTGAATGAATTATAAAGCATTATTAGAACCGGCTTTAGCGCAAGCGCAAATCGGCTTCGACGAGGGAGGCGTACCGGTTGGCGCAGCTTTGTTTGATGCAAAGGGTACTTTATTAAGTGTGGGTCGTAATCGGCGAGTTCAAGAGGACGATCCATCCATTCATGGCGAAACGGATGCATTTCGTAAGGCGGGACGCCAACAAAGTTATCAAGATAAGGTATTAGTAACTACTTTGGCGCCATGCTGGTATTGTTCTGGCCTGATTCGTCAATTTAATATTGGCACGGTGGTGGTGGGGGAAAGTGTTAATTTTTCCGGCCATTTGGATTGGTTAATTGAGGCGGGTGTTAAGGTGATAGAACTGAATGACGCTCGTTGTATTGAGCTGATGGCGCGCTTTATTGAAAAAAGACCGGATATATGGAACGAAGATATTGGTGAATGCGATTGTGCAGCAGTTGATTAAAGTAGTCGGTTTATGGCTTGGTTGTGGCTTGTTCTATATTGCAATGGCTTCGCCATCGCAATTGACCCCCGTTAAGCTTCAACTGAAATGGCAACATCAATTTCAATTTGCTGGCTATTATGCTGCATTAGAGCAAGGTTATTACCGTGATGCGGGTTTGGATGTGACGCTGCTAGAAGCGGATGTGGGCAAAGATTCGATTCAAGCAGTCATTAATGGTGAAGCCGAATTTGGTGTTGGCACCAGTGAGCTGGTGTTAAATTATTATAACGGTGATCCAGTCGTGGTATTAGCCGCCATTATGCAACATTCGCCATTGGGGTTAGCCACAATTAAGTCTGACAATCGGTTTAATATTCATCAACTTGCCAGTCAAACCATGATGATTGAACCCAATTCCGCTGAACTGTTTGCTTACTTCAAAAGTGAAGGGGTTGATATCAATCAGCTCAAACTTGTGAAACATTCCCATAATACTCGAGATTTGATTGATGGTAAGGTTCAGGCGATGTCAATTTATACGACCGATGAAACGTTTGATTTTGAGTCGAAGGGAATTGATTATCAACTTTTTCGTCCCATTATGAGTGGTATTGACTTCTATGGCGATAATCTATTCACGACTCAAGATATGGTGGATCGCAACCCAGAGTTGGTTGAGGCTTTTCGTCAGGCTTCCATTCTGGGGTGGCAATATGCCATGCAACACCCTGAAGCCATGATTGATTTAATCATTTCACATTATTCAAAACGTAAAACCCAGGCGCATCTTCGTTATGAAGCCGATAAGATGCGGGAGTTAATGAAACCGGATTTTGTTGAAATTGGCTATTTCAATCCGGCACGTTGGCAACAAATTGCGCGAAGCTATGTGCAATTGGGTTTATTGCCTGAAAAGTTTGATGTCAGTGGAATGCTTTACCAATTTGACAAGGATCGTGCTTATCAGCAATTAAAACAGTGGCTTTATTGGATACTGATGGTATTGAGTCTGGTCACCTTGATAGCGGGAGTGATTTATCACCAATATCGTTTGGCGACCATTCGTAGAAAACAGTTTGAATCCTTGTTTTTAAATGCACCTGTGAGTTTGATGGAGCTTGATCAGAGAGGCTGTGTTCTTAGCTGGAACCGAGAAGCTGAAAATACTTTTCAATACACTGCCAAAGAAGCGATTGGTCAGAATGCCTATGATTTAATTGTTGCTAAAGATAAGGTGTCGACTATCGATGCGTTGGTCGCTTCTGCTTGGAAGCAGAATACCATGACCTATTCTGAAAATCGTAATGTTCGTAAAGATGGCAAAGAAATATTGTGCAAATGGGCCAATATGCCATTTGAAAATGAACACAAGAATCAAAAGCATGTCATTTCGATGGCGAGAGATATTACATCGGAAAAAGCACTGGAAGGAAAACTCTATCATGCTGCGCATTATGATGAATTAACCAAACTGCCCAACCGGGCCTTAATCTTAGCCCAGTTAAAAGATGCACTAGAAGATGCTGAGCGCTATCAAAGCCAATTAGCCGTTTTGTTTATTGATCTTAATACATTCAAGCAGGTCAATGACCGTTTTGGTCATCATGTTGGAGATGAAGTACTTAAACAGGTTGCTCGGCGCATAAAGAAAACGCTCAGAAAAAATGACTTGGTTGGTCGTCTGTCAGGTGATGAGTTTATTGCCGTTGTTAAAGACTTAAAGCAAGAGGCTTGTCTGCAAAAGGTAATCGAAAAAGTTTGCCAGGCGATCGACCAGCCAATCCAGTATGACGCTTTAACACTTCACATTTCAGCAAGTATTGGATCCAGTCAGTATCCTAAGGATGCTGATGGGGTACAAACGCTTATTCGCATTGCCGATCATGCCATGTATCAGGTTAAATCAACGGTCAAGCCTTGACTGGAAAATCACTTTCGATTGTTTTTATGCAGTGCTGATTTTTAGTCTAAATACCCTTTTTTAGCATCTTCGCCTAAAATTAAATTGCGGATAATTTGGTCTAAAGCCTGATCAAAGGTGTAATCCGGGTTGGTTAAGGTAAAGACGTTATGCGATGCCACAACGGTATAGTCTATGTATTGAGAGTGTTTAAGCGCTACCAACTGAATTCCTAAGGCTTTTAAATATGCCTCGCTGGTATTGACGGTTTTAAACGTGGGGTGGCCTTTGGGGCCAAGTACTACTAGAACATGATCGTCTGGGTGCGGCTGCCTTGTCGCAAATGTCATTGCTATTTCCTATCTGTTTGAAGTGTTGAATGAATAGAACTAAATAATTTTATGAAATAATATCGCAAATAGGGAAGTTTTATATAAAAAATGTATAAATTTGATCAAGTTTATTGTTAGTGTCTTGTTTTATGTTTAAAAGTTCTTAGATTAGGCCTAATACATTATTCATTAGTAATGCAATGCCCAAGGGGATTAAAGATGGAAGCGGCAAAACGCATAGATAAATCTTTTGGTGTGCTCTTACTGGTTTTGAATGAATTTTCTGGACAAATAAAAAAGGCCTGTAACATACAATGCTACAAGCCTTATAAATAATGGTGCGCCCGAAGGGAGTCGAACCCCTAACCGCTCGGTTCGTAGCCGAGTACTCTATCCAATTGAGCTACGGGCGCTTACTAAGATGTAGTGCGCATTCTAGAGAGGACGGTATCAATTGTCAAGCAATCAAACAGTCAACTGTAAAATGGCGGTGGACTAGGGATTCGAACCCCAGGTAGGCTACTAACCTACAACGGTTTTCAAGACCGCCGCCTTCAACCACTCAGCCAGTCCACCAAGAACAGGTGCGTATTATAGAGAGATGCCCTGCAAATGCAAGCTTTTAGGGCGTATTTTATTAAAAAAATGTATTGTTGGTAACGGTTCTTTGGCTAATGCCTTGTTTTTAATCTTGTTTTTTGGGGGTGTTTTTTTCGGTTTTTTGGTATGGTTAGGGCTGTCCTATTGGGTGGTTGATTAAAAGGGATGAACGCTTTTCGATTGCCCAGTGTTAGATTCTAATGAATGCTTTTTTTTACATGGAAAAACCGTTAGAATGATTTGCATTAAATAAACCCGTTTTGGGCATTTCTGATACTTTTTGGGCGGCAATTTGATTTTGGTTTGAGTCGAGTTGGGTTGCCCAGTTAAGTTCTTTCTTAATTTGAGACAATGACATCGATTCATGTTTAACACTCGTTACGATATTTCTAAAGATTATTTCGCTTTATTAGGCGTGCATCATCAGGCGTGTGAAAAAACCATTAAACAGGCGTATCGTAAGATGGCACGTCGCTATCACCCTGATGTCTCAAAGATCCATAATGCAACTGAAAAATTTCAAGAAATTGCTGAAGCTTATGAAGTGTTAACGCGGTTTAGAGACGCCTATTGGCGCGATTTCTGTCGGGTAAAAGGTCGAGGTCAAAGTTTTCGAGCTGACAATGAGGGGGCTGCTTATGCAAATCGTCGTTCAGCTCGAGGGGCGCATCAATATACCAACCCAGGATGGAAGCGTCAAAAGCCCATTCGAGGCAAAGATAGAGTGATCACTTATCCGCTCACCTTGCGTTATGCGATTCGGTTGTTGAAATTGGGGTATTTTTATATTCCAGGCTTAAAAGTTAAAATGAAATTTACCCGTGAGGCGTTTCTGAATAAAACCTTTCGCTTAAAAGGGAAGGGGTACCATGGATTATTTGGCGGAGAGCCGGGGGATTATTTAGTTAAATTTAATTTAAAGCTAGAATCGATTAATTGGCGTCTCGAAGGTTCTGATATTTACGGCACGATTGAAGTCCCCAGTACTTTATTGGTTCCTGGGGCGGAACTCTCTTTGCAGTCACCGGCGGGTTGCATGAATGTGTTGGTTCCAGATGACTATTCTCCGGACGAGTATATTGTTGTTCATAATATGGGGTTGCCCGGTGATGGCGTTTATGAACCCGGGCATTTATATGCTCGCTTAATAGCCGCATAGCGCTTGTGCAGAGTCGATTCATTTGAAGATGCCACTAAGCGCTTTATAAATTAATTGTTTGGAATGAAGGAATGCCCATGGCGCAACAGCCGTATCAAGATGAAGATGACAGTCTATTATTAGATGATGCAAAAACACAAATCAAGCCGCCTAAGCGCTACCAAGTGGTTCTACTGAATGATGATTTCACGCCGATGGATTTTGTGGTTGAGGTGTTAACGCGTTTTTTTGGTATGGATGAGTCTAAAGCGAATGCGGTGATGTTAGCGGTTCATACCCAGGGTAAAGGGATTTGTGGTGTTTATAGTAAAGAAGTGGCAGAAATGAAGGTGATGCAGGTGAATCAGTTTGCGCGACAAAATCAGCATCCGCTGCAATGTGAAATGGAGGTGGTTTAATGCTGAGTAAGGAATTGCAACTCACGCTCAGCAATGCGTTTAGCCTCGCCAATGAGTACGAGCATGAGTATGTCACTTTAGAGCATTTATTAATCGAACTGTTGGGCTTGCCCGTGGTCAGAGAGGCGATTGAAGCCTGTGGTGTGAATCCTAAAGTGATTGAAACCGAATTAGAACATTATTTAGATACCGAGTCTCAGGGGCTAAAGGTTGAAGAACTATTACCGACCATGGCTTTTCAGAGGGTGGTAGAAAGAGCAATTTATTTGGTGCAGTCGAATGGCTATTCAGAAGTGACGGGACTGCATGTTTTAGCTTCCCTTTATTCTGAGCAAGATTCACACGCAGTTTATGTGCTGGAAAGCGCAGGAGTTCATCGTGTGGATGTTTTAAGTTATATTTCTCATGGCGTGACCGCTCAACAGCAGGAAGATTT
>CBFHUY010000052.1:0-12524 GCA_965658885.1 Hydrogenovibrio sp. | reverse complement strand
TGAGTGCCTGATAATACGGGGATGTAAGTGACATTCTCATGTTGTTCCGCGAGTTGTTTCATATCCGTATCTCGATAGAGCTCTTCTTCCGTTTTTGCGCCCCAGTAAAACTCCACTTTAGGTGGGTTGGGTCTTTTCAGTAACTCATCCAGTAGTGCTCGCATTGGCGCATAGCCGGTTCCACCCGCAATCAAAATGACCGTTTTGTCTTGCAGTTTCTTGGGAGAGGCCAATTCGTATTGATTGGTGGCGACCGAAACCCATAAAACGGCGCCAGTTTCTAAGGCAAATAAATTTTGCATCCATTCAGAATGATCTGTGTCACGAATATGCAGTTCGATCAAATCATCATCGCGACAGGCAGAAGCAATGGAGAAGGGCTTGAGATCTTCTTTATCCATGCCCATCATTACATATTGACCCCCATGAAACGCAAAAGAAGAAAAAGGTTTGAGCAGCATCATTAAGGTGTTGTCAGTCATTTTTTCACTATGAACTAAAGTCATTTTTTGTAAAGCCGTGCTGGCCATTTCAAATTGTTTTGTCATGGGTCAATTCTCTAAAGGTGTTTTATAAATTAAAATCAGACCAAACAGGCGCATGGTCGGAGGGTTTTTCCATGGCGCGAATGTCATAAGCAACGCCGCTGTCAGTGGTCTTGGCAATTAAAGGTGCGGTGGCCAATACGGTATCAATTCTTAAGCCGCGTTTCGGGTCATCATTAAAGCCTTTTGAGCGGTAGTCAAACCAGCTAAAGATTCGGTCTTCAGTTGGGTGGATAACGCGGTAACTATCTTTTAGCCCCCATTCTAAAAGTGTTGACCACCACTCGCGCTCTTCAGGCAGGAAACTGGTTTTACCGTCTCTTAGCCAACGCTTACGGTTCGGCTCGCCAATACCAATATCAATATCTTCCGGTGAAATATTAAAGTCGCCTATGACCACTAGGTTTTGTTCTGGGCTGCAAGCATCATTTAGGTAGGCCATTAAGTCTTGATAAAAGCGTTCTTTGGCTGGAAATTTAGTCGGATGACTGCGATTTTCTCCCTGAGGGAAATAGCCATTCACCACTCGAATTTCATTCCCGGCTGCATCTTTGAAATCACCGATAATCATCCGTTTTTGAGCTTCATCGGTATCATGTGACCAACCATATTGGCAATCAACCAACTCAAGATCGGCTTTATACAGTAGCGCGACTCCGTAATGCGTTTTTTGCCCCATAAATACCGCTTTGTAACCCATTTGTTCAATATCTGCTATTGGAAATTCATGATCCTGAACCTTGGTTTCTTGCAAACCAATGATGTCAGGTTGATATTGATCGGTTAACGCTTGGAGCTGATGTAAGCGCATACGGACGCTGTTGACATTAAAAGACACAATTTTCATAAGGAAATTCAATAAGTTCAAGAAATAAAATTAGTCGGGAGTATAGCAGAAACTGTGCTGAGGGCAAGGCATTGACCCGAATTGGTTCTATAGCGCTAGAGGGGTTAAGCGATAGTGTCGGTCTGTAAGGCGTTATTCAGGCAACAAAATTCTTTTTTGTTGCCTGGTGTTATGGTTAAGTTAATTTTTTGGTTAAGTTAAAGCGTGATACAGCTTGTTCCATCCGTTGACTGTTTTCTTTTAACGTTTCGGTATTGGCAGAGGTTTCTTCAACCAGAGCCGCATTTTGCTGAGTCGTGCTGTCTATACTGCTAATCGCAATATTGACCTGTCCAATCCCTTTCGATTGGTCGTTTGCCGCTTCTGCAATGCCGGCAACCAGTTGGGTCACGGATTCAATGCCGTGATTGATTTCATCCAGTGCCGCACCGGAGGCTTCAACCAGCTCTGAACCTGAGCTGATTTGTTCGGTGGTATGACCGATCAAACGTTTAATGTCGTTCGCCGCATCGGCTGATTTTTGGGCTAAGCTACGAACTTCACCGGCTACCACGGCAAAACCGCGACCATGATCTCCCGCGCGAGCCGCTTCAACCGCCGCATTCAGTGCTAGGAGGTTGGTTTGGAAAGCAATCGAATCGATCAAGCCAACAATGTCATTGATTTTTTCACTGGCCTCACGAATACCAAACATGGCATCAATGGTTTGCTGCATCACTTTAGAGCCATTTTCCGCCTTGGTTTTTAAAGCCAAAGCCAGTTCACTGGCTTCCCCTGCATTTTCAGCAGATTGTTGCACCGAACTGGTCATTTGTTCCATGCTGGCTGCGGTTTCTTCTAAAGAGGCCGCCTGTTGTTGGGTGCGATCATTTAGGCTTTGGGTGCCGGAATCCACTTCATTTGAGGCTTGGGCTACTTGTTGTGTGGCTTGCTGGATATCTTGAATGGTGACAGCCAACGCTTGAACTGCACCGTTAACTGCTTGGCGTAAGGTTTCTAGGTCACCGCCAAGGGTGGTTGTGGATTGTGCGGTTAAATCACCCTGAGCCAAGGCATTGGTCACCTGGTTGATTTCGGTAATCGCACCTTGTAATTCATCCAGTGAACGATTCATATTATCCGCTAGATTTTTAAAACTGCCTTTCAGGGTGAGGTTGATGCGTTCGTTAAAGTGCCCTTGGGCCAATTTGGTCATCACTTCTTCCATTGATTGCATGGCGGTGTCCATCGTCGATAAGGTGCCATTCACAGAGTTTCGAAGGTTTTCAGGAACTCGGTCGTCCATACGCACGCTAAAGTCACCATTGGCTAAACCGCCCATGACCTCATGTAATGCTTGCATGGTTTTTTCCACACTGTCTGCGGCATGGTTGACCCCGCGTTTTAATGTATCCATATCACCCACTAACGGATCAGACACTCGGTGGTCGAAATGACCGCGGGCAATTTGATCCATAACTTCACTAACCGCAAAAATGGATCTTTCCATATTACCAATCATATTGTCAAAGGCATTGGCGACCGCTGATAATTCATCGCCCGTATCTTGGATGCGAACCCGATCGGCTAAACGGCCAGATTCAATAATTTCGCTGACCACGCGGTTAATTTGACGGAGGGTTCCAATCACGGTTCTGAAAACTTGATAGCCAATGATGAGAGATAGCAGTACCGCTAATACCACTAAGCTAAAGGTCCACCAAAAAATACTTTGCTGCTCAGCCGCTTTTTGTGCAGTAAGTTCTGAAATATTCAAATTTAAAATTTGTACAAAGGCATTCAATAACGTGATTTTAGCGGTTTGCGCCTGGTACCAGTCAGTTGCGGATTGATTAAAGTTGCCACTGTAATTATGTTCCAAAGCAATGTCTCGATAGGCTTGGGTTTTCTTAAATTCAGCAGAGTGCGTTAACTCATTTAAGGAATTTGCGAGTGTCTTGGGCGCATAGTCTTGGAAGGTTTTGGCATAACGGTCTTGATTTCCCATTAATTTTATAAATTTCTCATAGAACCCCGGCGCAAACTGGTTGGCGGCAAAGGTATTCGACAATACCGCTCTTTCAATGCCAGCCATCTCTTTATATTGTTCCATAGCTTGCATGGCATAGAGCATTTTAGCTTCATCTTTATCTATGACGTTACGGCTTAAAAGACTAATGATTTCAATAGTGTAATTATTGAGTTTGCTGTAATTGCCAATCGCTTTTGCTGGATTGATTTGTAAACTATCAATTTGTGGGCGGGTTTTTTCGACAAGATCAATTTGCGTTTGTAGCGCTTTAACCACATCCTTTAAATGGTCGGTAACCAGTTCAGGGGATTCTGCCAGTGTTTTTTGCAAGGCTTGGTTTTTTTGATCGAATAGTTTTCTCTGTTTTGCCAACTCGTCCTTAAAGCTTTTCCCTTTGCTACCTAAGTAGCCAGCCGAAGCGCCCCGCTCTTTTTGGGATTCGTGCGTCAGTTCACTAATTAAGGTCACTAACTTCATCTGTTGGTTAGTCAATTCATATTCCAGCTTGTGTTCATAAGCAGTATAGAGAGACATACCGCCTTGAATCACGCCTAATAGCAGGATGGGTAAAAATGCCATTAAAAACTTATTGGCGACACTGACCTTGAAGTGGGTAAAGAGTGAGAAGCGTTCACGTAAAGGCATTTTGGTGGGAACGAGATGTCCCCCTTTTAATTTCTTTTTACCCGCAGCGATGTCTTGATAGGCTTGTTCACCTGCTTGAATTTGCTCGGGCGTTGCTGCACGACGAACCGAGATATAGCCGGTAATTTGACCATTTTCAAAGATCGGCGAGGCATTGGCCACCACCCAATAGTGATCGCCATTTTTAGCCATGTTTTTAACGGTGGCCTGCCAGGGGTGGCCTTTAGACAGGGTGGCCCACATATCACTAAAAATTTGTGATGGAGAATCAGGATGACGAACAATGCTATGGGGCTGTCCCAGCATTTCATCTGAGGTTCGACCGGAAATAGTACAAAAGTCTGGGCTGGCAGAAACAATAATGCCGTTTAGATCCGTACTGGTACTCAGAATAAAACTCTCTGGAATTTCTATCTGCTTGCCTGTTACATTTGACATAGTGGTCTCCTGAATAGCTAAAATCAATTACCTATCGGTGATTATAACGATGTTTATACGTAAACCAACCAAAGAATTGAAATTATTGAATTTTAAAAATTCAATTAAGGTGCCACCTTAAATTGGTAACGGGCATGGCAAGCGATACAGTGGGTTTGTAATTTTGCCAGTTGTTGAAGAATGATGGTGGTGTCGCCCATGCCGGAAGCTTCATTGGCAATGTTTTCAAACCCTAAATGTGTTTTAGAGCCTAGCTTACCAAAGCCTTTAGGTAACTTGGCTTTTAATGCATCAGGGGTGTTTTTCATGAGCTTAACCCCAACAGGGCGTGCTGCCGCTTCAATGGCATCAACCTCTTCAGATAAGGCGGCGGCAAGAATTTGTTGACTGGCGGTTAAAAAATTGCGCATTTCCGATAATAACGCAGTTTTTTCAGCATCGGTCACCCAGATAATCTCGCGATTATCGGTGGATTCTGACCAGGCCTGGGTCGAAATAAAGCATAAAATAACCATAAAATAGGGCGCTAGCGTTTTCATAAATACCTCCTGAGAGCAAATCGTCGGTTTAAAATAAATTGTGTGGATTTCTCAAACTGGGTTGACTGAGGATGCGCCAATAGAGCATGAATAACAATCCAAATCCCAGTATCCAGCTCCATTGACTGAGTTGCAGCCAAAGGCTTAAAAAATCGGGGCTGATTAATGGCATCAATACCCGAAATAAAGCGGCGATAGCCAAACTAATAAATACCCATTTCAACCCTTTGGGGGGCTCGAATACATTGCGGTTGGTATGACCTAAACTGATACGCGCCACCATTGCCGAACACAGTAGTCCAATGCCGCCAGCGGTCAGGGCATGCAGCGCATAGGTGGGTTGAATTAAATTGAGCCCTGCAAGGCCATAAAGCGCAATCCCCAGTGTCATAAAGCCATAGGCCAAATGCAAAGGCCATAATAACGGCGCTTGCCAAATTTTTGGGTGATACCAATGGTAGCCACGCAGCGCAAACACCGCTGCGCTCGGCAGGGCAATGGCCGTCATTAACCAATGATTCGGGGCGATAACAGCGCAGATAAGGACGCCAACCAACCCGATGATAGCTAAACGATTCAGCCATGGCGTTTCTGAGATGGGCGGCAACTGTAAAGTTCTTTCAGTAAAAAACGGCAGAGTACGGCCTATCATGGTGAGGTTAATGGCAATAATGAGAAATAATCCCATGATTACAGTATTGGATAGGGTTAGTTGCCAGCCCCAAAGCGGGGATGCTTGCCAACCCAGTGCTTGAGCATAAAACAGCGCATTGACCAAAAGCAGTAGCATAAACTTACTCATCAATCCTGTCTGCGTCCATAACGACTTTTGCCAGACTGGCCACGCAAATAACGCGACCAATAACAGATTAAATCCTAAATCAAAAAATGCGATCCAAGCGATTGGCAGAGACGCTAAAAACCCTAAACGCGCCAGACACCACAGTAAAAATGCCATCGCCAAAGGCCAGCCCGCGGCACTATTCATGCCACTCCAGTTCATGACAGCTGTCAGCAAAAAGCCTGTGACCGTTGCCAATGCATAGCCAAAGACCATTTCGTGACCATGCCAGTGAATGGCCGCCATATTTGAAAATGCGCCGCTAAAGCTGGGGGACTGAAGCCACCAAGTAAACATGGCGACAACGGCAAAGGTGACGGCACCTAAGAAAAAAGGGCGGAAAGCGCGTTCAAAAAAATAGCCAGTGTTGATGGTCATGCCGGTCTCGATTTAAGCTGTCTGTTAAAAGATTCATTTAAAATGAATGATTAAAGATGCATCTTATTTGAATCTTTGGCGGCTTGTCAACTATAATTGCTCAAACCGCAGGCCTTAATCTAATCACACAGCGAGCCAACTGAATATGCAATTGACCAAACAAACCGATTATGCCTTTCGTGTGCTCATGGCCTTGGCGGCAATGCCCAGTCCGCAATTATTGCAGATTCAAAAGATTGTTGACCGCTTTCAGATTTCAAAAAGTCATGTGACCAAGATTGTGCAAAAACTGGTTCATCATGGTTATGTTGAAGCGGTGCGTGGGCAAAAAGGGGGCGTAAGATTGGCGAAGCCGCTTCAGCAAATTCAACTGCGAGAAATTGTTGAATTAATGGAAAACAACCTAGAAGCAGTCAATTGCAATGAACCCATTTGCTTTATTCGCAGTCATTGTCAATTAAAAAGCCATTTGCAGAAAGCCACCCAACAATACCTGCAATATCTCGAAGGAGTCACCTTGGCGGACATTATGTCACCAACCCTCAGTCAAGAATTTGGTAAGATAACGACCTTAAATTAATTGTGCCGTTTGTGAGGCATCCTAATATTGAGAAGTCTGTTATGAGTCGTGTATTTCGCCTGATTATTTCTTGCCCTGATCAAGTGGGGATTGTTGCCAAAGTTGCCGGATTTATTGCGTCTGAAGGCGGTTCCATTGTCGAAGCCAATCATCATACGGATGCCATTAATCAATGGTTTTTTATGCGCCATGAAATTTTGGCCTCTTCGCTAAAAAGTGATTTGGAAGGGTTTAAACAGAAGTTTGCACCGATTGCCGAGCAATTCGATATGGACTGGCAAGTGACCGATTCGGGTCAAAAGAAGAAAATCGCCTTGTTTGCCTCCAAAGAATCCCATTGTTTAGCCGATTTATTGTATCGCTGGCATGAAGAAGACTTACCCGGCGAAGTGGCTTGTGTGATCGCCAATCACGACGACTTACGCCGAATGGTGGAATGGTATGATATTCCATTTCATCACATTCCGGTCACTCCTGAAACCAAATTGGACGCCTTTGCCGAAGCCCAATCTCTAGTCGAACAGTATGATATTGATGTCATTGTTCTCGCACGCTATATGCAAATTTTACCGCCCAAAATGTGTGCGGATTATGCGGGCAAGGTGATTAATATACACCATAGCTTTTTACCGTCTTTTGTCGGTGCCAAGCCTTATCATCAAGCCTATGAACGCGGCGTAAAATTGATTGGTGCCACCTGTCATTATGTTACCGAAGCGCTGGATGCCGGGCCAATTATTGAACAAGATGTGATTCGGGTCAGCCACTCCCATACGATTGACGATATGCGTCGTTTAGGTCGAGACGTGGAAAAAACAGTATTATCCCGTGGCCTGCGCTATCACCTAGAAGATCGTGTATTGATTCACGGTAATAAAACAGTGGTGTTTGCAAACTAAGCTGGACGGTTTTTAAGATAAGCCTGCAAAGCCGTTTTAAATTGCTTTTCCAAGGTTTTTCGCGGTATAGAAAAGCTGGACCAAGCGTGGTTTTGCAGCACTTTTTGACACCAAAAATCGCCCATACCCAAAGGGCACGACGAATCTGGTTGTTTTAAGTAGTCTGGGTGCGCTAATGTCCATTCTCGCAATGCCCATGAAACGGCTTCAAATGGTTGTCCGTCTAAATAGCCTTGTGGAAAAGGCGCGTCAATCGACTCGGTTTCAGCGGGACGCATGATCCTTAATAATTCATAAATCAGTTCAGCATCCAACTGTTGAAAACCCTCGGTTAATTGCCAAGCAAATTGGCGTGCAAAGTGACTTTGCGCCGTCAGCGCCTGTGCGGTCAAAGACAAAGGCGCAATCATCGCAACACTGTGAAAACCGCTGGCCTTATCTTTTTGAATGCCTAAATGCACTGGCACAAATCCCGCCGCTCCCCAAAATTTAACCAGGCCTGGACTGGCACCAAAACTGGTGGTCACCGCATCCAGCTTGGGTTTATTTGTAGCGTGTTGCGCAGCCATAAAGTGTTTTAACAGGTCACGTCCAACCCCACGATTTTGCCATTCAGGCGTGATGGCAAGCCGCTGAATGCGCAGGGTTTTTAAACCAAGCCATTGAGGTTGATGGCTGTTTTTGGTCAGCAGTTGTGGAAATAAATGACCTTGCTGGCGTTGCTCGGCTTTGGACAAGGGTAACTCGCCTTCCGTGAGTGCCCGCAAAACGCCGATCAATTGTTCCCCTGACTTGGCCACCCAGAGTTGTTGGTTAGGCACTTCCAACAGTTGCATCAAGTCATTGGGGCGGGTTTGATAATGCGCCTGACTCAGCAATTGAAACAGTGAAAAAAGGGTTGCTTGCCCTTGTGAATGCTTGAGTAAAGCCAAGGGGTCGATGGCGGTAAATGACAGTCTAGGCTGTGCAGATGGGATGCTGGTTTTAGCGGCGGCTTGTGAGCGTTCATCTGACGGAGCCTGAAATCCCAATAATTGGCTCAGGGTGATTTCCAATGGGTCTTGCGGATTCCACCGAATTGGCTGATTGAGGGTCACAGACTTCCAATCGGCAAAGTGCTGATTCAGATAAGCGGTTAATTTTAACCGAAAGCCGCGCCCGGAGCCTTCATAGCCCTGCTGAGTGGTTGAAAGTAGCACTCGCGGGTGCTTTTGCAGCAACGCCTGTAACATTGGCAACGGCAAATGCGCGGCTTCATCAATCATGAGTACATCGGTGGCTAACGGCGTGGGAGCGGTCAATATTGCATCGGGCGCCTGAAATTGCACCGTTAACCGCTGGTTGTTCATGCTGAAAACAACCTGGCTCGCCGTGCCCTTTGCGTATGGGTGTTTTTCCACTAAAGACAGTTGTGGGTATAATCCCGCTTCGACACCCGCTGACATTGCCTGAAAGGCGCTTTCCAATTGCGCACGTCTGGCGGCTGTCAGGGTAATGTGTTGCTTGCCTTCCGCCAATAATCTTAAACATGCCAATCCCAATGTATAAGATTTACCGCGACCCCGGTCAGCGGTGAGCAAAAGCGGCCGTTTTCGATGACCAAATGCCAAGTGGTGAATGGCATCTATTGCTTGCTGTTGATCGTGCGTGGGTAAGGATGCTTTCGGTAATGATGTCGCCGCCATCCAATCACTTAAATCTGGCAGGGTCTGATCGGGAAAAAGCCAGAGGGCGCGATCTTGCAGGCTTTGCCATAAATAGGTTTGGAAACCTTTTAAGCAGTCATTCAATGTTAAGGGCGCATTTAAATACGGGCGCATCGCTGGGTTGGGCTGAGATAAAAATTCCGCCTTAGGCGGTAAACACAAGTAACAACAGCCGCCGGCGCGAATCATGCCGATGACGATGGCTAAGGCATCGGCATCAAACCCCAATTCGGCATCAAAAATCGCGAAATCGGTTTCTTGTCCCAGCTGATGTTTGAGAGATTTTATGCCAATGGAACTTGCTTGCGGCAGCTTCGCCAATAGCGAATCCGTATCGGGTTCGCCGACAATCAACCCGCTTTGGTCTTCGGGAATCAATACTTGCAGTTGCTGCCAACGCCAGGACGCTTCGCCACACAGCACCACACACGCTCGATGGTGATGGCGTTGAAGTTGTTGGTGAAGTTGGGTCGACCAGCTTTGGGTATTGAGCGTCAAGGGTATCGGCTTGTGTTGTCTAAATAAGAATGTATAACAATGTATTTGAAATTTAGCACAAAGGTCGACTTCTGTCTAATGGATCTAACGCTGTTTGACCTGAAAATGAACCCAAGTGTCGGTGGGTTGGTAATAAACCGAAAAACGCTCGCCGTGATTGGCCGAAACCAGTTTGACCTGCAACGTTTCGCCATCCACAAAGTGGGTTTCAAGCTGTAATCCTCTTGGCGTTCGGGTTTTAATACTGGCTTGTGGCTCGCTCTGACAGCCTGCTGGCGCAAAATACAAAGTGCGGGTTTGACTGGGCGCAATCGAAACCGACAGAGATTTCGGTGAGGTGGCTGGAATAATGACCAGGCCTGGTTGTTTTTGGGTGTGAAACTGCCATTGTAAACGGTGGCGCTGGCCACCTTCTTGCCAATCCAATTCTGCTTGATAGGTTTGATTCCAGTGCAGCCGATGTTTGGGAAAAAAGGCAATCCATTCTGGCTTGGGGTTTTGAAGATGGGGCTGGCGATCATTCGGATCGGTTAGATTGGTGAAAATGGCTTCGGCTGGCACGGCACGTTTGTGAGAGCCTTTGATTTCATAAAGCTTAAAATGATTCTGCAAAAACTGAATACGTCCCTTATAAATGGGATTGATTTGCACATGTACCGGATAGCCGGAAACATTGCAATTGGGCAGCGGGTCGGGTTCTTCTTCATAAAAAACCGGGGCAACCTGAGCGTTGTTGGCGGGCCAATGAATCAATTTAGGGGCGGTCATGGCTGGCGTGTTGAGTGCCTTTTGATAGGCTTTTTGGCTGACTCTGATTCCCGACTGACAAAGGTTCTGATAATAATATTGACCGAGTTGTGCCGCTTGGGGCGCTTGACACAGTTGATTCAAATCGGCATTGCCCGTTTGCGCAACCAAAGCCGTTTTGACCTTGCCATTTTGGACATCCGCAATGCCGATGCCAATTTCGGTGTGGGTAAAGTTTAACAGCGTTAAGCGGTGATAAATGGCCGACATTAAATCGCCAATTAACAAATCGGCAGAGGGTTTGTTATAGGCAATGACTTCTCGTACTGGGCTGTGATAACCTGCGGAAAAAGCACGTTTTTTGGGCGTTTCGCCACTAAAATTAACCAGCCCTGGTTGTTGTTGGTGGCTTTGTTGGTTATTGTTCACGCTATAGACGGCATGCTGACGAGCCGCATTGGCTAAAATTGGATTTGGTGCAAAGGGCGCTAAGTTTAAGGATTGGCGCAATTGGTTGATGTGCTTTAACGCCTGTTGTTCTTGGTGTTGAATTTCAGTTTCAGACCAAACGGTTTTTGAAGGCTTGATATTTTGAACGGGCGGCGACACCGTTTGAGAAGGGGGATTTGTAATGGGGCTGAGATTGCCTGGCGGGGTTAAGAGCTGCTCTAATCCGCTGCTGTAAAACCATATCAAAAATGCCGAGAACAAGGCTACAACTAATATTTTCAGCGTCATCAAAAAAATATCACTCTATCATTCATTTCGATTCAATACTCCTTGCACTGAGCATACGACATTGCCATAAATACGGCAAGCTTTGTTGGCAGTGAAATCGGATTCGGTTTGAAAAGTCGGGTTTGGATGGTATGATTTTAGCCAATGTAACTGATTGGTTATGTCACCTAGCCAACAAAAAAGAGGATGAATCTTTGCTGACCCCCAAAAATAAGACGGCTCTAAAAATCTTAGAGACGGCCACTGATTTGTTCGCGGAACAGGGATTTGATGGTGCCAAAATGGATGATTTATGTGCTCGAAGTGGTGCCAATAAAGCCAGCATTTATTATCACTTTAAAGACAAAGCCAATTTATATGAAGTGGTGTTGACACGCTTATTTCAAACGATTGTGGATCAAGTGATCGCCGCGGTGGACGCTGAACAAGACCTGGTCGCTAAACTGGACGCGTTGATCGAAACCTTTGCCAAAGCCACCTATCAAAACAAAAAAATGCCTGCTGCGCTGATGCGTGAAATCGCCTCGGGAGGCACACACATGCCCGTTCCTGCGAGAGCGCAAATGCAGCGACTGCTTCAATGCTTAAAGCAAATTTTGGAAGCCGGAGAACAGGCTGCGTTATTTCATTCGGCCAATCCGCTCACCATTCATTTTATGATTATTGGCAGTATCTGCTTTTTCAATACCAGCGAGCCGATGCGTCGCAGCATCGATTCCGATATTCAAGTTGACCCGAGTTTAGACCAAGCCATTGTCGAAATTTCGACGCTGGTACGAAACGCCTTGTTAAAAGCCTAATTCATTGTTACAAAACGGCGCTCTCTGCGCTGTTTCTTTCGTCTTTATTCTGTGTTTTTTGCGGTTTGAAAAAATCGTAAAAATGGTTATTGCTTAAATGTAACTAAATAGTTAAACTATTTGGTTATATTTTGGAGAGAATTAAAAATGATTAAACGCGTGAATCTGTATACGGAAAAACAATTGGGGCGGTTTGGGGTTTTATTGGCGAAATACCCGAAGCTATTTGTGGTGCTTTCGCTATTGTTGGTGGTGATTTCAGCATCGCACTTGCCGCAAATGAAAGTCGATACTTCCACCGAAGGTTTTTTA
>CBFHUY010000051.1:0-12793 GCA_965658885.1 Hydrogenovibrio sp. | reverse complement strand
AGATGGTGAAACCACTTCTGAAACGAAAGCCAAATCAGAAGCGAACACCAAGGTAGACCCACCTGTGGTTGATATCGCAGCGGTTGAACCTGTGGTAGAAGTTGAAAAACGTCACCATAAGCATGACAAGAAAAAACAGGCTGCACCGATTAAAGATGAGCCTAAAGCAAAAGGCAAACCTAAACCAAAAGAAAAGCAGTCTAAGAAAACCTTGGCCATGACGGGGGAACAAACCTTTGGTCGTCGTCGTCATGGTAAGCATCATAAGAAAAGCCATCAAGCGGATAACGAGCATGGTTTCCAAAAACCTGTTGAAAAGCAAGTTCGTGAAGTGGCATTGGGTGAAACCATTAAAGTCTCTGACTTAGCCGATAAAATGGCAGTTAAAGCCACAGAAGTTATTAAAACCATGATGTCGTTTGGCACGATGGTGACCATTAACCAGGTGCTGGATCAAGAAACCGCGCAACTGGTCGTTGAAGAAATGGGGCACAAGGTCGTATTGGTGAATGAAAACCAAATTGAAGACGATGTTGTCAACCAGAACTATGATGGTGAAACTGTTCAACGTTCGCCCGTCGTGACCATTATGGGTCACGTTGACCATGGTAAAACGTCATTGTTGGATTATATTCGAAGTGCCAAAGTGGCGCATGGTGAGTCGGGTGGGATTACCCAGCACATTGGTGCCTATCATGTCGAAACCGATCACGGTGGGGTTACCTTTATCGATACCCCAGGCCATGAAGCCTTTACCGCAATGCGTGCTCGTGGTGCGAAAGTGACCGACGTGGTTGTCATCGTGGTGGCTGCCGATGATGGCGTGATGCCTCAGACCAAAGAGGCGATTGCGCATGCAAAAGCGGCTGATTTGGGGATGGTTATCGCGATTAACAAGATGGATAAAGAAGGTGCCAATCCGGATCGAGTGATGCAAGAGTTGGTGACTGAAGAAGTCGTACCTGAAGAATGGGGTGGCGATGTTCAATTCGTTCGCGTGTCCGCCAAGACGGGTGACGGAGTGGATGATTTATTGAATGCCATTTTGCTACAGTCTGAAATTCTTGAGTTGGAAGCGCCGATTGAGGGTCCTGCCAAAGGGGTGGTGGTTGAATCTCGTTTGGATAAAGGACGCGGCCCTGTCGCAACCGTGTTGGTTCAGTCTGGCACTTTGCGTAAAGGTGATATTGCCTTGTGTGGTATGGAATATGGTCGTGTACGTGCTTTGGTCAATGAGCTGGGTGAAAATGTTCAGCAAGCAGGCCCTTCAATGCCGGTTGAGGTATTGGGGATGTCGGGTGTTCCCGTTGCCGGTGATGATATGATTACCGTTGAATCTGAGCGTAAGGCACGTGAAGTGGCGATGTTCCGTCAGAGCAAGCATAAAGAGAAAAAGATTGCACGCCAGCAGAAATCTAAATTGGATAATATGTTCAATAAGATGGAAGAAGGTGATATTCAGACCGTTAATATCATTCTGAAAGCGGATGTACAAGGGTCGATTGAAGCGATTGTCGACGCGTTAGTTAAGCTGTCGAATGATGAGGTGAAGGTTGCCGTTATTTCATCAGGCGTTGGTGGGATTACTGAAACGGATGCCAACTTAGCCTTGGCATCAGATGCGCTATTGTTCGGGTTCAATGTCCGTGCGGATGTCAAAGCCAAGCGATTGATTGATTCGGAAGGCATTTTCCTTAAATACTATAGCGTTATTTATGAAATCGTTGATGAAGTGAAACGTGCGATTGAAGGGAAACTGGAACCTGACTTTAAAGAAGAAATTATTGGGATTGCAGATGTCCGTGATGTCTTTAAGGCACCTAAAATCGGCTTGATTGCAGGTTGTATGGTCACCGATGGTATTGTGAAGCGAAATAATCCTATCCGGGTTTTACGTGACAATATTGTGATTTATGAAGGTGCTTTAGAATCGTTACGTCGCTTTAAAGATGACGTGAATGAGGTTCGTCAAGGTATGGAATGTGGGATCGGTGTTAAAGATTACAACGATGTCAAAGTTGGCGATCAAATTGAGGTCTTCGAACGAGTAGAAGTGAAACGGACATTAGATTGAGTAGTCTCTTTCAATTGAATGTCGTTTAAGTCCTTCGATTGAGTTCGTTCTTTTTTCAATGCCCCTTATGATGGGGCATTGTTGTTTTAGCTAAGTGAGCAAACAAAATTATGAGTGAAGAAATTAGTAGACCGCATCGAGTTGCGCTAGAAATACGTAAGACGCTGATGGAGATTTTACAGCGTGAAACCAAAGATCCGCGATTAGCTGGGGTGAATATTACCGAGTGTAAAGTGACCAAAGATTTAAGTATCGCAACGGTTTATTTCACCTTAATCGGTGTCAATGAGCAAGACCCGGCGGCACAAGATGCTATTGAAGCTTTGAAGAAAGCAAAAGGATTCTTTCGGTCGGAAATCGGTAAACGTATGAAATTGCGTTTAACCCCTGAAATTCGGTTTTTTTATGACACGGTCGCGGAAAATGCCAGTCATATTGAAGATTTAATTTTTAAAGCCCTTCACCAACCTAAATAGTGTTTGAGGTGATCTGTGGCTAAGAAACAATGGCAGTCCGTCAACGGCTTGGTGTTATTAAATAAACCAGAAGGGGTTACCTCGAATGGCGTTTTACAACAGGTTCGTCGGCTGTACAACGCCAAAAAAGCAGGGCATACGGGGGCTTTAGACCCATTTGCGACTGGGCTCTTGCCCATTTGTTTTGGCGAGGCGACTAAAATATCTGGGTTGTTATTGGATTCAGATAAACGCTACTTGGCCACTTTGCAGTTGGGATCGGCCACGGATTCAGGCGATAAAGATGGTGCGGTCATTGCTGAAGCGCCTGTCCCAGAATTAGCAAAGGCCGATATCGAATCGGTTTTGCAGCGTTTTTTGGGGGATCAAACTCAAATCCCGCCGATGTATTCGGCACTCAAGCATCAAGGCAAACCGCTCTATGAGTATGCCCGCGCTGGCATCGAAATTGAGCGTCCAGCTCGACCCATTCGTATCGATTTATTAACTTTAAAATCCTATTCCCAAAATGTGCTGCAATTTGATGTATTGTGTTCCAAAGGCACTTATGTCCGCACTTTGGCAGAAGATATAGCTAAGGCACTGGGTACTTTGGGGCATTTGACGGCATTACATCGCATCCAAACCGGCAGCTTAAAAGCTGATCAAATGGTAACCCTAGAACAAATTGAAGCGGATTTAGCTGGGTGCTTATTACCTTACGACTTGCCATTAGAACACCTTCAAGCACTTCATTTATCAGAGCAGGATACGGACAAAATTCAACATGGTGGAAAATTGGCGATTGACCGACCCCAAACCGATTGGGTTCGATTGTATGATCCTAATAACCGATTTATCGGTATAGGTGAATGGCAATTGGAAAAGCAGCTACTAAAGCCTAAAAGACTGTTTAACTTGGACAGTTAATGATGATTGATGTTCATCTGCCTTTGATTGATTTGCGTGCCGAGGATGCCTATCAATCTGGGCATTATCTTGAGGCAACCCATCTGCCTTGGCCAGCCTTACAAACCCGTCTCAATGAATTACCCGAGCGCCCAGCAAGCTTGCAATTGCTAGGCGATGATCTGACACTCGCCGCTGCCAGCGCCTTTTTAATCGACAAAGGCTATCTAATTTCGAATCAGATGACTCTTTATGCGTTTGAGCAATACTGCCAAAAACACCCAGGCCTGGTCGTTTTAGGTTCAGATTCGCGTGCATTATGGCAACCCACACCGTTATTGTTAGCGTTTATTAAGCAGTTCGCAAATGGGAACTTATCATCATCAACGGTTTCAAACGGTCGCTTGGCATTGGATATCGGGTGTGGCGGCGGCCGCGACGCTGTTTATTTGGCATTGCATGGTTGGCGGGTGATTGCCATCGATCGAGAGCAACGGGTATTGCAGCGCGCTGAGCAACTCGCGCAGTCAACGGGTCAAACATTGCCAATCGATTGGCGGGCTTGTGCTGTTGAAGTGGATGACTGTTTGCCTCAGCAGCGATTGGACTTGATCGTGATGATGCGTTTTCTCAACCGATCCGTGGTCGCCAAAATGGCACAAATGCTCAAGCCAGGCGGATTTGTGGTGATACAGACGTTTGTTGAGGGCGTGGAACAGATGGGATCGCCCAAAAACCCCAATTTTATTTTAAAAAAAGGGGAACTGGCAAAAACCTTTGGTGCTTTTAACATAATTGTTGATAGAATAGATGCCTTAAAAGATGGACGCCCTGTTGCGTCTTTTATCGCACAAAAACGGGAGAGTGATGATGTTAGAAATGAGCGCGGATGAATTGTATGAATATTTTCAAGCCAATGCGATTTGTGAGTCTTTGCATAGAGCCGATGTGGAAGTGTTACACCTTTTTCTAAAAGAGTTGCGTTTGAAAAAGGGTGACGTGATTTCTGAACTAGGCGATGTTGGCGATTCGTTGTTTTTTATTCTAAAGGGTAAAGTGACCTTAACCGTTAATGACGGTAAAAATGATTTGGAAGTCGGTTGTCAGGGACCCGGTAACTTGATTGGCGAAATGTCCTTCTTTGATCGTAAGCCACGGATGTTAAAAATGTCAGCGAAATCAAAAGAAGTGTGTCTGTTAGAACTGAATCGTGCCATGTATGATCGCTTAAAAGTGGAACATCCTTATATTGCGGTGAACCTCGTTGAGAATGCGGTGGTAAGCTTAGATCACTTGATTCGTTCAATGAGCCATAATGTGTCGCATTTAAAACATTATATGACTGGATTTGGTCGTCATTAAAAGCGCTTAAACCAATAGACATTGAGTGCGAATTGTGTATAATCCACGTCTTGATTCTGCCATCGGTTGCGGAATGAATTTTTAAACCGATTTAAATAAGGAATATTTAAATGTTAACACCAGAGCAAAGAGCTGCTATTGTTGCGGATTACGCAACATCAGAAGGGGACACCGGTTCTCCAGAAGTACAGGTTGCGTTATTAACACACCGCATCACTTATCTAACAGAACACTTCAAAACCCATATTCATGACAACCATTCTCGTACGGGTTTATTACGTTTGGTTAGTCGTCGTCGTAAATTATTAGATTATTTACACAAAAAGAATGCACAAAGATATTTTGACTTGATTAAAAAGCTTGGTTTACGTAAGTAAACTTAAGATTTTAGTCTCTGACTATCTTGAAGAAACCTCAGCTTTGGCTGAGGTTTTTTTTTATCAAGACAAAAGTGCTTTGATGGTTGTGTGACCGCCATTTTGTTGTAAAATGACTGCGTTATATTCGCAAGTAGCCAGAAACCTTTTAAAGCCTGAATCCTCAGCGGTTATTTTCAATCCACGCAGATGTGTGAATCGTAAAAGTCGCTGAGGATTCAGGTTTCAATGGCTAAGCCAATTCAGCTCATATCGATTGAGCTTCAAGAAACAAGGATAATAGAATGTCAAAAATTACCAAAACTTTCCAGTATGGCCAACATCAAGTTCGTATTGAAACCGGTGAAATTGCCCGCCAAGCCGACGGTGCTGTGATGATCGCCATGGGCGATACCCAGCTATTGGTCACGGTGGTCGCTGCTAAAAGTGCCAAACCGGGTCAGGACTTTTTCCCATTGACCGTGCAATATCAAGAAAAAGCCTATGCAGCGGGTCGCATTCCGGGTGGATTTCTTAAACGAGAAGGGCGTCCTTCAGAAAAGGAAACATTGACGTCTCGTTTAATTGATCGTCCTATCCGTCCATTATTTCCAAAAGGCTTTATGAATGAGGTTCAAGTGATTGCGACGGTGATTGCTTTGGATCCAGAAATCGGCACAGAAGTGCCAGCCATGTTGGGGACGTCAGCGGCCTTAGCCATTTCTGGTATTCCGTTTGAAGGACCGATTGGGGCGGCTGTTGTTGGTTATATTGATGAAGAATATTGCTTAAATCCATCTGTTGACCTGTTGGAAACGTCCGATTTGGAATTGAGTGTCGCGGGTACCGCCGATGCCGTGTTAATGGTGGAATCAGAAGCTTCTGAATTGTCTGAAGAAGTGATGTTGGGTGCGGTCATGTTTGGTCATGAACAAATGCAAACGGCCATTCAAGCGATTAATGAATTAAAAGCTGAAGCGGGCAAGCCTGCTTGGGAATGGCAAGCCGTGCTTGACGATGAAACACTCAAAGATCAGGTTTTTTCAGCGATTCGTACTGACATTGAAGCGGCTTATTCGATTGCCGATAAAATGGAACGCTATGCGGCGATTGATCAGGCAAAACAAAAAGTGCTTGAGCAGTTAGCCGTTTCAGAAGCCAATCCAGAAGGGTATGACGCCGCCGATATTGAAAAGATGGTTTCAAAATTGCAAAAAGAAATCGTCCGTGGTCGTATTATCGCTGGAGAGCCAAGAATTGATGGTCGTGACACGCAAACTGTTCGCCCAATTGATTGTCAGGTCGGCATCTTGCCTAAGGTGCATGGTTCAGCCTTGTTTACACGGGGTGAAACTCAAGCGATAGTCGTAACGACATTAGGAACTGAAAAGGATGCGAAGTTAGTTGATGACTTACTGGGTTCTTACAGTGATCGCTTTATGTTGCATTACAACTTCCCTCCGTATTCTGTCGGGGAATGTGGACGGGTTGGTTCCCCAGGTCGTCGTGAAATCGGTCATGGTATGTTGGCGCGTCGTGGGGTTGCTGCCTTATTGCCGACTGCCGATGAATTCCCATATACCATTCGTGTCGTCTCGGAAATTACCGAATCCAATGGTTCTTCCTCTATGGCAACGGTCTGTGGTACGTCTATGTCATTAATGCATGCGGGGGTTCCGATTGCAGCACCGATTGCAGGGATTGCGATGGGCTTAGTCAAAGAAGAATCCGGTTTTGCTGTTTTGTCTGATATCTTAGGCGATGAAGATCACCTAGGGGATATGGATTTTAAAGTAGCGGGAACCGATCAAGGGGTTACGGCTTTGCAAATGGACATTAAAATTACCGGCATTACCCGTGAAATTATGGAAATTGCGCTAGAGCAAGCTAAAGCTGGGCGTTTGCATATTTTGGGTGAAATGAAAAAAGCCATTGATGTATCAAATACCGATGTTGCCTCTACGGCACCGCGTTTCTTTAATGTTAAAGTGAAGCCAGAAAAAGTGCGTGAGATTATTGGTAAAGGCGGCGCAACCATTCGTTCCATTACCGAAGAAACGGGCGTGACCATTGAAATTGACGATGATGGGAATGTCAAAATTGCAGCAGTAGATGATGCTTCTGCCAATGCCGCTAAAGCACGGATTGCCGAAATTACCGCTGAACCGGAAATTGGTAAAACCTATGATGCGGTGGTGAAGAAGATTGTCGATTTTGGTGCTTTCGTCGCCTATATGCCAGGTCGTGAAGGTTTGGTACATGTTTCTCAAATCGCAGAAGAGCGCGTAGAAGATGTGAATCAGTATTTAAAAGAAGGTCAAGCGATAAAAGTGAAGCTGACGGATATTGATAAGCAAGGTCGTGTTAAGTTGTCAATGACAGCGGCAGCAGCAGATGCGCAAGCCCTTGCCAATGAGTCAACTGACTAAATCTTGTTTGGTTCCACACTGTTATTAAAAAGCCGTTTATACGGCTTTTTTTGACGGTTTTATTTTGATTAACTGCTTACTAGAGACCCTTTATGATTGCACATCATCCCGCTTTTGAATTTCAAAACGAACATGCCATTGACTCCCTCAAATTGACCGTTCAGCACTTTAAACATAAGGTAACGGGTGCGGACCATTATCATCTGGCTGCGGATGATCCTCAGAATGTCTTTATGGTCGCGCTAAGAACGGTTCCGATGGATTCGACCGGGGTGGCGCATATTTTAGAGCACACAGTGTTATGTGGCAGTGAGCGCTATCCCGTTCGAGATCCGTTTTTTATGATGATTCGGCGTTCGTTGAATACGTTTATGAATGCGTTTACGTCAAGCGATTGGACGGCTTATCCATTTGCCACTGAAAATCGTAAAGACTTCCAAAATTTATTACAGGTCTATTTGGATGCCGTCTTTTTTCCAAAGATCGAGCGCTTGGATTTTTTGCAAGAAGGGCATCGTTTGGAATTTGCAGAAATGGATAACCCTGAGTCAGAGTTGACCTACAAAGGGGTCGTTTTTAATGAAATGAAAGGGGCGATGAGTTCACCCGTCTCAACGCTGTGGCAAAAGTTTTCGGCTGAACTCTATCCCACCTCCACCTATCACTATAACAGTGGCGGTGATCCGGAAGCCATTCCGGATTTAAGTTATGAGCAGCTGGTCGAATTTCACCAATTTCACTATCACCCATCTAATGCGGTGTTTTTTACCTATGGGGATATTCCTGCTGAGCAGCATCAAACGCAATTTGAGGCGCTTGCGCTGGCGCGTTTTTCCTCAAAGGTTGATAAGGTTCAGGTTTCACGAGAAGAACGCTATACCGAACCTAAATCCGTTAGGGGTCACTATGCATTAAATGAAGCGGATTTAAGCCGAAAAACCCATGTGGTGATGGGCTGGTTATTGGGAGAAAACCAAAACCCGATGGATGTGCTAAAAGGCAATTTATTAAGTGCCGTTTTATTGGATAACAGTGCATCCCCTTTGCGACAAGCTTTGGAGCAGTCTGAATTATTGAATGCGCCATCGCCTTTATGTGGTTTGGAAGATTCAAATAAAGAAATGGTGTTTGCTGTCGGTGCGCAAGGTACGGAACCCGAACATGCACAGGCGATTGAATCGCTGATTTTAACGACCTTGAAAAAGGTGGTGGATGAAGGCGTTGATGCTGACCAGGTGGAAGCCATGTTGCATCAATTAGAGTTTTCACAAAGAGAGATAGGCGGCGATAGCTATCCCTATGGACTACAGTTGATTATGCAATCCATGGCGGGTGCGATGCATGATGGCGATCCCATTGCATTGTTAGATACCGATTCTGCCTTGAAGCAATTACGCTTGGAGGCGGAAAACCCACGGTTTATACCCGAACTCATTCAGCAGTGGATACTGGATAATCCGCATCGCGTTTGTTTGACCCTGACACCCGATGATCAGCTTTCACAGCAACAAGAGGCTGCCGAAAAAGCACGGTTGTCGGCCATTCGATCTGGTTTATCTGAGGAAGAAAAGCAAGCGATTGTCGCTCAGGCTTTAGCTCTAAAAGCACGTCAGGAACAACAGGATGATGTGTCGATATTGCCAGAAGTGACTAAGGATGATGTGCCGGCGGATATTAAACAAATTGATCCGACGATCACCCAGCAATCCCCGAAACTGACCGCTTATCAGGCGGGGACGAATGGTTTAACCTATCAGCAACTGTTGCTATCCTTACCGGATTTAACCGTGGGTGAACAGGCGGTATTACCTTTGTTTAATGCCTGTTTAACGGAAATGGGTTCCGCAGGGCGAGATTATCTACAAACCCAATCACTGCAAGCTGCTGTGACTGGCGGGCTCTCTGCACGCAGTGCGGTCAGAGCGCATCTATTTGACGATCAAGCCTTTTACAGCCACTTTATTTTGTCCGGAAAAGCACTCAATCGCAATCAAGTTGCGTTGGCAGACTTGATGTTGGAAACCTTACAGTCGGTGCGATTTGATGAGCGGGATCGAATTCAGGATTTAATTGGTCAAATTCGCACCTCAGTTGATCAAGGGGTGACCGGTAATGGCCATGGATTAGCCATGTCCGCCGCGAATCAGAATGCCTCGGCTGTCGCCAGTTGGCAGTTTCAGCGCACGGGGTTTGCGGGCATTCAAACCATTAAAGGCCTTTATGATTCACTTTCTACCTCTAGCGGTCTTGATGATATCATTGATCAGTTTCAGTCGATTCAAGCCAAGTTATTACAGGCCGATAAGCAATCGTTAGTGATTGCAGATGAAACCGGTTTAGATGGGGCGATTGACAGCACCCAGCACTGGCAAGACTTAATGCAACCAACCTCGGCTCAGCAGGGCTTGCAATTGGCCGCTTCCCACCAAAAAATTCACCAGGCCTGGGTGACCAGTACCCAAGTGAATTTCTGTGCGAAATCCTATCCGGCTGTAATGGCGGGTCATGCCGATGCGCCGATCTTATCGGTATTGAGTGCCTGTTTGCGAAATGGCTTTTTGCATGCTCAAATTCGTGAGAAAGGCGGGGCTTATGGCGGTGGTGCCAGTTATAACAGTGAAGCCGGCGCTTTTGCCTTTTTCTCTTATCGCGATCCACGTTTATCAGAAACCTTGTCAGATTTTGATGCCGCCTTAGATTGGATTATGGGGCCTGAGGCCACACAAGCGAAAGTGGACGAAGCCATTCTAAATGTGGTCAGTTCCATTGATAAGCCCGGATCACCTGCGGGTGAGGCACGAAAGGCGTTTTATCAGTCGCTTTATGGACGGACGCATGCGCTGAGAATGCAACATCGACAAGGGGTTTTACAAACCACTTTGGAAGATTGTCGTCGGGTTGCGCAAACTTACTTAAAGCCTGAAAAGGCCTCAGTGGCGGTATTAACGCACAGTGGTAAGGTAGCGGAACTCGAAGCCGATGGGTTTGATATTCATACCTTATAATTCGCGATCTTTTGATGCCTTGGCAGAATTCAAACAAGCCCGCTTTGGTTTAGGCGGGTTCTGTCATGATCCAATATTGCAGTTTCCATAAGTCAAATAGCAACGCATGATTGTCGGTATTTTGCCAATCATGGGGCGCTAATACGGCTTGATTACACAGGGCTTTAACAAAATCATCTGTCGCGCCTTGTTTATCCCATATCGCACCATTGATATAGAGTAATAGACTTTGATCAAGCTGGGTATAGCCAAAGCGACAAACGGGATCTTTTTCAAACTGGTTTGCTGTTTGTAATGCTTCGGAAAATTCACTTAACTTCGGCGTTTCTTGTTCTGTTAGAGGATCGGGCAGTTGTTGTGCGCTGGTTGGATCCAATTGAGTGGCAAAACGACCGAACCAGGTTTTCAGTTGTTTTGGATCGGCTAATGCGGATTCTAATAACTGTTGCGCTTGGGTGACGGCCGCATCGGTAATTTCACCAGGATTGAGGTTGCTCTGCCACAAAGGGTCTTGGTAGAGCGATTGGAAACCATGGGTTTCGGAAAGGTGATCGCCAAAGCTATCCCATAATTCTTGACCGCGATAGCTACGATAACCAATGGAATAGGTCATGCAGTCATCATCTAAAGCAACACCATGGTGTCCCCATTTCGGTGGGATATAGAGAATATCGCCGGCTTCAAAATCAAAACTGTCTTCGATATTGAAGGTTTGCATGAGCCGTAAGTCAACACCTTGAATGGCATTGGTTTCGGTGCAATCCTGTGATGTGAGGTGCCAGCGCCGTTTACCGGCAGCTTGCAGTAAGAACACGTCATAATGATCGTAATGCGGGCCGACATTGCCTCCTGTGACAGCATAACTGACCATAATGTCATCAATGCGCCAACGCGGTAAAAAATCAAATTCATCTAGCAGCGCGGTGACTTCCGGAATCAGCCGATCCATGCCTTGTATCAGTAAGGTCCAATCTTGCTCTGGTAGGTTTGCGTAAGTTTGTTCGTAGAAAGGCCCTTTAAGCAGTTGATAATCATCCGGAGATTTTTGGATTACCAAGCGGCTTTCGACTTCCTCTTCCAATGACAACCCCGCCAACTCTTCAGCACTGATGGGAGATTGAAACCCGGGTAACGCATTGCGAATGACCAATGGCTGTTTTTGCCAATAGTCCTTTAAAAAAGTGTCGAGGCTAATTTCGTTAAATTGAATCATAGAGCGTCCATTCCAGAAGGGAAGAAGGGGTTAAAAGCAACCAGGCCTGGTTGCTTTTAATAGGGGGTTAGCCGCTTAGCGACCTTTGAGCATGGTCAATGCCAGTTCAATGGCCTGCGCTTGTTGAGTGGCATTGCCAATGTAGGATGCGGGTGTCATGTCTTTTAAACGTTGCTTCGCTTCTTCCGGCAGATCAAGCGTATCGACGAAATCTTGCATGATTTGTTTATTGACGCGACGGCCGCGGGTGAGTTCTTTTAATTTCTCATAAGGTTGCTCTATGGCATAACGACGCATCACCGTTTGAATCGCTTCGGCCAACACTTCCCAGTTATTGTCCAAATCGTCCGCCATCGCTTGCGCATTGACGTCCAATTTGTTCAGCCCTTTTAGGGTTGCTTTGATTGAAATCATGGTGTGTGCAACGCCCACCCCAAGGTTTCTTAATACCGTTGAGTCGGTTAGGTCACGCTGCCAGCGGGAAATGGGCAGTTTTTGACCCAAGTGATCGAAAATGGCATTGGCAATCCCGAGATTACCTTCGGAGTTTTCAAAATCAATCGGATTGACTTTATGCGGCATGGTAGAGGAGCCAATTTCACCGGCAACCGTTTTTTGTTTAAAGAAGCCAATGGAAATATAACTCCAAATATCGCGGTCGAAATCAATCAAAATGGTATTGAAGCGCTGCATGGCATGGAAATATTCCGCAATATAATCGTGGGGTTCGATCTGGATGGTATAAGGGTTCCAAGCTAACCCCAAGCTTTGTACAAATTGTTCGGTGAGTTCATACCAATTAATGGCCGGATAAGCGGCTAAATGGGCATTGTAGTTACCGGTTGCGCCGTTGATTTTACCCATGATTTGGGTGTTCATCAGTTGTTTGATTTGACGCTGCAAACGGTAAGCGACATTGGCGAATTCTTTACCGGCTGTGGTCGGCGAAGCTGGCTGGCCGTGGGTACGAGACATCATCGGAATGTCAGC
>CBFHUY010000050.1:0-12803 GCA_965658885.1 Hydrogenovibrio sp. | reverse complement strand
TGTTCACCATTAGAAGCTAGAGAGTATTGATGTATCAACTTAATTTAAGAGAAGTGACGTTTACCCTTTCGGAGGCGTTGGATTTTGTCGGGATTGACGATACCTTGCATGGAAAGCGGGTTGCTTATATGGCTTCAAAGGTGGCTGAGGCGCTTCGTTGGACACCTGAATTGATTGATCACATTATTTTTGTGGGAATGCTTCATGATTGTGGGGTCTCCTCCTCAACAGTCCATGGTCACCTCATTAATGAATTAGACTGGAGTCATGCTCAAGAGCATGCTGAAAGAGGCTATCATCTTTTAAAGAAGGTGGCTTATTATGAGAATTGTGCTTTACCCGTTCGTTATCACCATACACATTGGGATGCTCTCCCTGATGATTTGGATGAATCTATCGCTGTCTCTGCCAATTTAATATACCTTGTGGATCGAGTCGATGCCTTACAGGCCACCTCTAAAGCACCATTGTTAGAAAAACGCCAGCATATTTTTGGAACCCTAAGGCGTTTACAAGGGGTCAACTTTTCACCTGAACTGGTCGAGATATTTTGTCAGGTAGCGGAAGATGATGCCTTTTGGTATTTTTTGGAAGAGTTTGCTTTAAGAAGTTATTTCCATAGTTGGATAGAGGATGCCCCTGTAACAAAGTTTAGCTTTGACCAAGCGAAACAATTATCTTATTTGTTTGCCGCAGCAGTGGATGCCAAAAGTCCTTATACCGCAGCCCATTCAATTGGTGTCGCCAATGTGGCTCGCGTTCTGTCTTCTCAGTTGGCGTTGAGTGAATCTGAACAAAATGATCTTGAGTTAGCCGGATTGTTCCATGATTTAGGTAAACTAAAGGTGCCTGACGAAATTTTAAATAAACCCGCATCGATGGATATTGATGAACGCATTCAAATGAACCGACATGGGTTTGATTCCAATATTATTTTGCAACAAATTTCGGGATTTCAACATATTGCGCTGCTTGCCTCTCAGCATCATGAAACATTAGATGGCAGTGGATATCCTTATCATTTATCTGCGGAACAAATTTCGCTGTCAGCCCGTATTTTGTCGGTTGCGGATATTTTTCAGGCATTGGTGCAAAATCGGCCTTATCGAAAAGCATTATCGGCAAAAGAAGCCTTAGCGATTATGAGACAAATGGTAGATCAAAACAAAATTGATGCAGACGTCGTTACTGTTTTAGACGAACATTTAGATAGCTGCTATGAAGCGGCTTTGACCGGGTATGATGTTGACAATGTGATTGCCATTTCCAATTAAGTCGATTTGTGTTCAGTTTTAAAAGCCACTTTTTTAAGAAAAGTCAATCAGGGATAATTTCTGAAAAGTGTTCAAAATACGCAAACTTTCCGGGATCGATTTTATCCATTTTGGGGCTGACATGAATCGCGGCCAATGGATAGGCAATACCATAGGCTTCTGCGGAAGCGAGGGCTTGCAGATTATCATCAATCAATAGCGTTTTTGCTGGGTCAAACGGGTATTGATCTTGAATTGCTTGCCACAAAGCAGCTTCTTCTTTAGGAATGCCAAAGTCATGTGAAGAAATCATCTGGTCAAAATAGTTCCCAATTTCGGTCATTTCCAATTTAATAGCTAGGCTATCAGGGTGAGCGTTGGTCACCATAATCACCTGTTTGTCGAGTTGTCGCAGGCGTTTTAAAAAAGTGATGACATCCGGGTGGGCTTGAATGAGGTGCTTAAGCTCCTGTTTGAGTTGAGCGATGGGGAGTTGAAGCTGTTCCGTCCAATAGTCTAAACAATACCAATTTAAAGTACCTTGTTGCGAGTGAATTTTTTCGGTAATAAACTGCATTGCCTGCTCCAATGACAATTTGTTTTGTTTGGCATAGACACTGGGGATGAATTCCATCCAAAAGTGGTAGTCAAAATGCAAGTCGAGTAGGGTACCATCCATATCGAGCAAAACGGTATCAATCTTGTGCCAAGGGATGTTATGGGCAGTCTTTTGGGACAAATTATCTCGCATTTTTAGGCCTAATTCCGTATGATTTAAACTATGAAAAAAAATCCTACTATCCTCACAAAAACCGCACTGGCGAAAACAAAGCTCTTTCAGGTGGAAGGGCTTGAACTCTTGTTTGAAAATCAAACCCAAGTTCAGTTTGAGCGGTTGGTGAGTTCCCAGCATGGGGCTGTGCTTATTGTACCGATTATCGATGACAGTTTGGTTTTGATTCGTGAATATGCAGCGGGGGTAGAGCGTTATGAGTTGGGGTTTCCAAAAGGCAAAATTGACCCGGGTGAAACCTGGCGTGAGGCCGCGCTGCGTGAAAGCCAAGAAGAGGTGGGGTTTTTACCAGGCCTGGTCACTTTGCTGGATTCGGTGACTTTGGCGGCCAGTTATATGTCTCATCAAACCCATATTATTTTGGCTGAAGATTTGTGCCCCAGTATAGCAGAAGGCGATGAACCAGAGCCTTTAGAAGTCATTCATTGGCCAATATCTGATTGGCATCAGTTGATCCAGCATCCAGAGTTTAGTGAAGGTCGCGCTTATGCCGCATTAATGTTGGTACTCAAGCAATTAGGGCGATTAGTCTAATCCTGACCTATGCTTAGGGGGTGGTGGTTGTCGCTGTTTCGATACATTGCATTTTACTATCGGTGGTAATTTCAAAATGGCCACTGGTACAGTTCAATCCTTCCTTCATGTCACTATCATCTTTCATACTTGATAGTACGGCTCGATCAAGTCGGGTGTCTTCAGTAAATTCATCCTGATGGTTGGCTGCAAAATAACGCTTGGCAATTTGTGTCGTACGGCTCACGATATGCACCAGTTCTGGTGTCATAATGTCAATAATAGCGGTTAAGTTACCCGTAGTGGTACTTGATTGTTTATAAGCCAACTCTGTAATGTGGTCAATGAGTGTCATGGCGGTGGCACTAAAATCTTCTGTTGATAAAGCGGGACGAATCGTAACTGGGATATCGGTATAAGCTGTATCATTTAAAAACAGGGTGAAGCTTGCAGGGTCAACGGCTTTATTAGCCGCCTCTGAAAGTTGTTCCATAATTTTATAGAGTTTATCTTCACTGTCCCCATCGCCATCCCCCGACGTTGCGCTGGCAATTAAAGTGGTGCCTGTTAAATCGCGTAATGATTGTGTGCTTTGTAATATGCGCAGAATGGCATAAGACGTCATTTGCATTCGGAGTCGGGCAATATTGGCTGATGACAATTCTGCATGGTCTTGATCATAGAGGCCTGATAAGGGGTCTATGGTTAAATCTGTTTCAGTTAAAACGGTGCCAAATTGGTCTGAAAATTGATTGAGAATGGTTACCCACTCTGTACTGGTCACGCCTTTATCTTGAATTGCAGTCGAAGCGGGCGTAATCACTGCCGTTTCACTATCGGCTGAAACGGTGCCTTTTAAATCTAAGGCATAAGCTTTTCCATTATGCATGCCGGCTTTGACGGTTAAAATGGGCAGGTCTTTTGTCGGCGTATAGTCTTGAAAAGTGTATTGCCCTGGGTTGTCGGTATCTTCGGTCGAATAGGGGTCTGTACCTTGATCACAACTGCCATTTTCATTGGTGTCGATGCAGAATTGGGCTTCGGTAATATAAGGGTCGACGGCAGTGAGGGTTAAGGACTTCACTTCAACTGTGGTGTCATCCGTCGTTGTATCTGTGTCAGCTGTGTCGGTTGCAGATGTTGTATCGGTTGTGTTATTGGTTTCAGTTGGCCAGGTTTCTTTATCCTTTTCGCAGCCGAATAGCAATGGCACCGTTAAGCTCAAAACCAACAAAGAAACCCTAGAAAAACGCATGAATGCCGACCTTTATTAAATGAATTTTGAAATTTTGCCAAACCTTACATGAATGAGTATTTCATAAAGTTATCGGCAACAATGTAGAAACCATGAGCGTTGGTGTCAAGTTTTTTATATCGGAAAGACTGACGGCGGCGCGAGTAAATTAGAAAAGCGGCCAAGGTATTAAGCCGCTTTAGCAATGAAAAAGATCAGGTGTTTGATTCACCAAGAGTGGGGTTAAGGATGAATTTTTTTAAGTAAGACGTTGTCTTTCTCCTGTCTGAGTCGGTCTTGCACTTTGATAAGTGCATTAATCATTGGTGTATTCTGGTCTTGAATGGCTTGCATTAATGGCGTCCAGTTATTGAAAGTTCCGATGCCAGGATCTGCGTTCGCATTCAGTAATGTCACAAATACCTCTGGGCGATTGTGTTTGACAGCAAGCAATAATGGCGAACCGACTTTCTTAGCGCGTAGATTGACATCCGCACCCTGCTCAATCAGAAGTTGGGCAATATCGGCATAATCCTGCTGTGGTTTGTTCGGATCATTGACCGTGTAGTGAAGCGCCGACAAACCATTACGATCAGTTTTATTGGGATTGGCACCTGCCTTGAGTAGCGCTTTAACCATCTCCGTGCGGTGGTCATAGCTTGCTTGCATCAAAGGTGTTCTGCCATCCGCTCTGGCAATATTGGGACTCGCTTTGGCAGCCAATAAAGTGTTGAAAACACCGACTCGATTATTGAGCACGGCTAAATACAAGGGACTGACACCATCTTTTCGGGTTTGATTCAGGAATGCCCCTTGTTGAATGAGCAGTTCTGCAATTTCCACATAATTTTGTTCGCTGCTTCGAGGGTGATTCATGGTTAGGTGTAGAGCTGTCCAGCCTTCTGGCGAAGGGGTATTGGGATTTGCATTGGCTGCTAATAACTGTTTAACCATCTCGGTATTATGTTTATCCACCGCCTTCATTAAGGGGGTCCAACCCTGCTTGTCAGCTTTATTGACCGAGGCGCCCTGTTGAATCAAAGCGTTTAACACGGGCTGGTTACCATAATCAACCGCTAAGAAAACGCCGGTATGTCCAAAAGCATCTTGCACATCGAGCGATTCTCCACTTTGAATATAGGCTAAAGCGGCTTGCGTATCGCCTGTTTTGATGGCACGAAAAAATTGCTGAGCTTCATCACTGATTTGAATGCTTGGCGGGGCGGCTTGGTTGGATTGATTTTTTTTGGATGGCGTCTGGCTGCAAGCAACCAGTGAGAAAACACAACAAGCAAGCGTGATGAATTTGATCGCATTCATAGTGACTTTAGATTCCATAGTAAAAATTGAAAAGTGATTAAAGCGCTTGTCTATAAAGAATAAGATGATAGGCTTGCGCATAAAAAGCAAAGTATAAGACAGTAAGCTGAATAAAGGCTTAAAATACGGTCGATTTGCTGGTCAAAATAGCCAGGCCTGGCTATTTTGAATGAAGAACATCGGTTATTTTTGCTGCATAAACTGATCAATACGGTCGAGTGCTTCGACCAAGCTTTCCATGCTGGTGGCAAAGGAAATTCGAAGATGTCCTGCAGCACCAAATCCAGAACCAGGAACTGCCGCGACATCAACGCTTTCTAAAATTGCGGTGGCGAAGTCGGCATCGTTATCAAATCCCTTTTGTTGCATGGCGTCTTTAACATCCATAAAAGCATAGAAGGCGCCCGCGGCAGGTAGACATTTGAATCCAGAAATGGCATTCACACGTTCAACAACAAACTCATGGCGCTTTTTAAATTGAATCAACATGGTTTGAATGCAGTCTTGCGGGCCATTCAATGCTTCAACCGAAGCCGCTTGTGAAATAGAGCAGGGGTTGGAGGTGCTTTGCGATTGAACTTTACGCATAGCGGTAATCAAGTCCTTGGGGCCAGCCGCATACCCAATACGCCATCCCGTCATGGAGTAGGCTTTTGAAACGCCATTCATGACCACAGTGCGGTCTTTTAATTCGGGACAGACTTCAAGGATATTGGTAAAAGGTGTGTCGCTGAGCAAAATGTGCTCATACATATCGTCTGAGGCAATCACAATATCCGGATAGTTTAATAGAACGTCACTCAACGCTCGCAATTCGTCTCGCGTATAAACCGCACCGGTTGGGTTTGATGGGCTATTAATCACCACCATTTTGGTGTTTGGCGTAATGGCGGCCTTAAGCTGTTCGGCGGTGATTTTAAAATGTTGTTCAATATCCGCCTCAATAATCACCGGCACGCCGCCCGCTAAGATGGCCATATCTGGATAAGAAACCCAGTAAGGTGCAGGGATAATTACTTCATCGCCATCATTTAACAGGCCTTGGCAAAGGTTAAAAAAGCTCTGCTTGCCGCCAGAAGAAACTAAAATTTCGTCATTTTGAAAGCTCAAATGGTTATCCCGTTTGAATTTTTCAATAATGGCGGATTTCAATTCGGGCGTGCCATCAACGGCGGTATAACGCGTTTGTCCTGAGTTAATCGCCGAAATGCCAGCCGCCTTGATGTGGTCAGGGGTATCAAAGTCCGGTTCGCCAGCGCCAAGGCTGATGATGTCCTTGCCCGCGCGCTTCAGTTCAGCAGCTTTGGCGGAAATAACGAGGGTTAAAGAGGGTTGGACTCGGTTAACACGATTTGACAATCTAGACATGGAAGTTGGATCTCATCAATAGTAAATGGCCGCCATGAACGTTCGGCTAAGTCGCTTAAAAATAAAGCGCTTTATGGTTTCGTTCAGTGGCATGCTCAGGTAAAATATGACATTCATTTTACAACCAAATGGATTTCTTTTTAAGAGAAAATTCATTGCAATCTTATCGACAGGCAGCTAAAACCCTTTTCAACCCGCTTTTGGTCTGAAAGATGTTCGATAAAGGATGAAAAGGATTATTCCCTCGGTTATGGCAAAAGCATTTCAAATAGCATCTCAATATCAACCGGCAGGTGACCAGCCTAAGGCCATAGCGGAGCTGGTTGAAGGTCTTGAAGATGGTGAGGCCTTTCAAACTTTGTTAGGCGTGACCGGGTCGGGCAAAACCTTTACGATGGCCAATGTGATTGCTCAGGTGCAGCGACCAACAATCATCTTGGCGCATAATAAAACTTTAGCCGCTCAGCTTTATGGCGAAATGAAAAGCTTTTTCCCCCATAACGCGGTTGAGTATTTCGTTTCTTATTATGATTACTACCAGCCTGAAGCCTATGTGCCTGCATCGGATACCTATATTTCCAAAGATTCTTCCGTAAATGAGCAAATCGAGCAGTTGCGCTTGTCAGCCACCAAAGCATTGTTGGAAAGGCCGGATGTGGTCTTGATTGCCACTGTATCAGCGATTTATGGGTTAGGCGACCCGGATCAATATTTAAAAATGATTTTGCAATTACGCTTAGGCGATAAGCTGACACGTCAAATGATTTTAGAAAAGCTGGCAACCATGCAATATACCCGCAATGATTTGCAACTTTGGCGGGGGTGTTTCCGAGTGCGTGGCGATGTGATTGATGTGTTCCCGGCCGAGGCAGAAGAATATGCGGTGCGCATTGAGTTATTTGATGATGAAGTGGATGCGTTGGCCTGGTTTGATCCGCTGACCGGAGAGGTGTTAACGCGACCGACAAGAGTGACCGTTTATCCTAAGTCGCATTATGTGACCCCAAAAGAGCGGGTGCTTGAAACCATAGAAAAAATCAAGGTTGAGCTTAAACAGCGATTGACCGAATTGCGTGATAATCATAAATTGGTTGAGGCGCAACGTTTAGAAGAACGAACTCGGCTTGATATTGAGATGATGACCGAACTGGGGTATTGCTCGGGGATTGAAAATTATTCACGCTATTTATCCGGGCGTGAGCAAGGTGAAGCGCCGCCAACCTTATTGGATTACCTGCCCGCCAATGCGTTAATGTTTATTGATGAAAGTCATGTCACCATTCCGCAGGTGGGGGGAATGTATAAGGGGGATCGTTCTCGTAAAGAGAATTTGGTGAATTTTGGATTCCGGTTGCCGTCTGCCTTGGATAATCGGCCAATGCGTTTTGATGAATTTGAACGAATTTTGCCACAAACCATTTTTGTGTCGGCAACGCCATCAACCTATGAAGCAGAACATCAGTCTAAGGTTGTGGAGCAAGTGGTGCGTCCGACTGGCTTATTAGACCCCGAAATTGAAGTACGGCCGGCTCTAACTCAGGTGGATGATTTGTTGGGTGAAATCCGTTTAAGGGTCAATGCGCAAGAACGTGTTTTGGTCACTACCTTAACCAAGCGGATGGCAGAAAATTTGACCGAATACCTGGAGGAACATCAAGTTAGGGTGCGTTACCTGCATTCCGATATCGATACGGTGGAGCGGATCGAAATTATCCGTGATTTGCGATTGGGTGAATTTGATGTGTTGGTGGGGATTAATTTATTGCGTGAAGGCTTGGATATTCCGGAAGTCTCTTTGGTCGCCATTTTAGATGCCGATAAAGAAGGATTTTTACGTTCAGAAAGATCGTTAATTCAAACCATTGGTCGAGCTGCGCGAAATGTGGCCGGAAAGGCCATATTGTATGCTGATAAAATCACGGTGTCGATGCAAAAAGCCATTGATGAAACCGAACGAAGACGCGCAAAGCAAATCGCTCATAATCAGGCGCAGGGCATTACACCGCAAAAGTTAAATAAAAAAGTCACCGATATTTTAGATGATTCGCCTTATGCGACGAAACCGGGCGCGTCGGCGGATAGGTTAAGAGCGGCTGAAGCAGAGGGTGATTATCAACAAGATGCAGGTCAGGTCTCAGCAAAACGGATGACGCCAGCACAACAGGCAACACAAATAAAACAGCTAGAAAAACAAATGCTTAAGGCCGCTAAAGATTTAGACTTTGAAAAAGCCGCAGAATTGCGAGATCAGCTCAAGTCACTCAAATCTTCACTGGTTGGAATCGGGGATTTGCGTTAAGATAGCGCAGATTTGCTAAGGAAAATGGCAGAAATGATTGAAATTCGAAGGTTAGGTGAATGTTGATAAAAGGTAGGATGATAATAATTGGCCAGCAAGCTGTGTTCAGGCTGATGGGGTTGAGCTTGATGGCCGTTTTATCGCTATCTGTTCAAGCTGCTTCAATCGCCTCTCCGCAACAAACCTTGCAAAAAGCAGAAGCCGCCCTGCAACAACAGGATTATCAAACCACCATCGAATTGTTAACGCCTTTGCATCAGGCTGATCCGGCAAACTTAACCATTGGTAATAATTTGGCAGTGGCTTATATCCGTCAACAACGCTATGAGCAAGCACAGCAGTTATTGGAAACCGTTCTGAATAAAATCCCCAAGATTGCAACCTTACGGAACAATTTGCAGCAAATCTATGCCTATCAGGCACAGTTAGCTTATCAAGATGTATTTAGTGCCGATGGGCTCTCTCAGCCGAAAGGCGAATGGATTCTTTCTGCAAATTATGATGTAGATCCAGCTGAAGTGGCCGCATTAAAACAGGTGAAACGAGATATTGCCGAGGTAACCAAGCAGCTAGAAGTTTGGCGCTCTGCATGGTCTGGGCAAAATTTACCGGCTTACCTCGCCAGTTATCAACCGGATTATTATGCTGAAGACTTTCAAAATCGCCAGGCCTGGGCAAAAAATCGACAATTTAGTGTAAAGGGACCCCGTTTTATTCGAGTTCAATTGGAAGATATTTCGGTGGTTCCGTTGGCAAAAAATGTGATCCAAGTCCAGTTTTGGCAAGCCTATGAGTCGAATCGATTTAAAGATAAGGTTCGCAAAAAGTTACTCTGGCAAAAATCTCCTCAGGGGTGGAAAATCATGCAAGAAACGGTGATTTATGAATAGCCGACTTCAAAAGCCAATTTGGATACTGATGACCTTCTGGCTTTGGTGTTTGCCCCTGCCGTTATTAGCGGCTGAGGTTTCGGAAGCGGTTGAGACAGAAAAAAAATTGCTGACGGGTCTTCAAGCAATTCAGACATTTGCGTTTGATCAAGGCTTGCATGACTTTGAAAGTTTGTCCCAGCAAATTCCCAGCTATCAATTAGCGAAAATGTTGAAAGCCGATTTATATGCCATTAAAGCGGGTCGAATGGACTTGTTGCAACGGTTCCATGCGCAAAATAAGGCTCAGTCATTATTGATGGAAGCCCAGGTTCGTTGGCAAGGCCATGCCCGCGCCGAGTCCAAGCGAGGGGATTGGGAAAACTTATTGGCGCAATATGTGTTGAAGACCAGTCAAGAGCAGCACTTATTGATTGTGGACAGTCAGGCTCATCGCATTTATATTTACCAAACGGCTGAAAATGGCTATCAAGAAGTCGCTAATTTTTATGTGACTCTGGGACAGAAAGGCACTGGAAAACGATTTCGCGGAGATATGAAAACGCCAATCGGTATCTATCGAATTGAAAAGAATCTGGCCGATGAGCGGTTGCCGGAATTGTATGGGGTGGGGGCCTTGACGCTGGATTATCCGAATAGCTGGGATAAACAAAAAGGGCGTACCGGTTCCGGTATTTGGTTACATGGTACCCCCAGAACCACCTATAGCCGCGCACCTTTGGCCAGTCGTGGCTGCGTGGTCTTAAATAATTCTGCAATGGAGGTCTTGTTGCATCAATATCGTTTGCCGCCATCAACTCCGGTGATTATTACCCAAGGTGCCGTCATTGCAGATTCGGTACGCCAAGAGGTGGGTAAAAAATCGGCGGTGTTATCTCAAATTAATCAATGGTTAAGATCGCAACAAACCTACCAGGTTGATTGGCAAAAAGTCAGTGTCTATCGTTATCCAGGCGAGGAAGCGGTTTATTATGTCGGCTTCCCAACGGAGGCGGGTCAATGGGTTGAACAGTATTGGCAACGACAATCAGATCAACAAGCACCTTGGCAATTGGTTCATGAATCCGTTCAGCCATCTCATCACTCAATTCAGTTATTGAGCGCATCCCTCTAATTGAGAGCGGCTAATCCGGCACCAATTTTCGTTTCTACCCAGGTTTCGATATCTTTGAGCATATGTTGTATTTCCTGAGAGGACGGCATGGTTCCCGCTGATCTAAGTTCCAATGTGAGTACAGGGATATTGAGATACTCTCCCGCATAACGCCCTAAAGATCCTGGGTAAGTCCCAAGCGCGCGATGCCGGAGGTGACCAATCTTATTGGGTAAGGCATGCTCTGGGCCATCATAATCCAGCAGTCCATAAGGCGCGTGTAGAGAAATAATCGCATCAGGCTGGAAACGTTCTATCAGTTGAACCAACCACTGGGTTTCCGGTTCGCTATTGGCGGTTTCACCAGGAAAGCGACGTGGATTTGCTCCGGTATGAGATTGCCAAGTTTTCAGCGCCAGTTTGGGCCAATCTGGCGAAGGAAAGTTGCGATTTAAATCGACCGAATTGGCATTGGTTCGAGTTGCTGGAGATCGAAATAGCCCATCTGGGTTGGCAAGCGGTAAAAATAGCCAGTGATAACTGGTTGGCGTTGAGGGTTGTAACAAGGTTTTTAGCCAAATATAGGTCAGGCTAATGGCGGCATATTCATCACCATGAATACCGCCAATAAATAAAATACGACCTTTGGGTGGAGGTGTATTGGGCTTGGGAACCACTTCTTTGTAGGTCAATGGCCGTTGTTTAACGCTTTGATGTTTAACGCTGGCATGGAGCTTTAGCGCTAAGCAGTCTTGGTGCTTGACGGTACGCAACTTCTTAGATAAGTCTTCACAGAACTGCTCGGTGATTTCGGTAAGACTCAGCTGTGGTGTTTGTGCATAACTACTGAAAGTTATCGTGAAAGTCAGCAAAATAAACCAGGCCTGGTGGGTTTTTATCGGTTTCACGCTTGGTCTTTCTCCGTTTCCGAGCTTGGTTGCATCGATAGTTCCGCTTCATTCGCTTGCTCAGATGCGAGATTTTCCGGCAAAGGGCGTTGACTATTGAGCTTGATATTTAATCGTAGGTCGTTTAAAGAATCGGCATTGCGTAAAGCGTCTTCGTAACGGATGGAACCCGCTTCATACAGTTCAAATAATGCTTGATCAAAGGTTTGCATACCTTGGGATTGCGATGCTTTCATCAGCGCTTTCATCTCACTGACTTGACCATTAAATATTAACTCTGACATCCGAGGCGTATTGATCAGCACTTCCACGGCGGCAATTCGTCCGCCACCTTGTTTGGGAAGCAAGCGTTGCGAAACAATGGCTTTGAGGTTGAGCGAAAGATCCATTAATAATTGCGCGCGCCTTTCTTCTGGAAAAAAATTAATAATTCGGTCTAATGCCTGATTGGTGTTATTGGCATGAAGCGTGGATAGGCATAGATGGCCGGTTTCGGCAAAGGTAACGGCCTGCTCCATGGTTTCGGAAGAACGCACTTCTCCAATTAGGATGACATCTGGGGCTTGGCGTAGGGTATTTTTTAATGCGGTTTCATAAGAGTCAGTATCGACGCCGACTTCCCGCTGGGTGACAATGCAGCCGTGGTGTTGGTGAACAAATTCAATTGGGTCTTCAATGGTAATAATATGACCCTGGGTGGCACGATTGCGATGATCAATTAAACTGGCCAATGAAGTCGATTTCCCCGATCCAGTGCCGCCCACGAATAAAATCAACCCATGTTTTTCCAATATCAATTCTTTTAACTGTTGTGGGAGGTTCAGTTGCTCAAAATCGGGAATGGTGGCTTCAATACGACGAATGACACAGCCAGCCATCCCTTGTTGAATAAAGGCACTGATACGAAATCGGCTGACATTGGGCAGTTGATAGGCAAAGTTTGATTCGTTGTGTTCAGCAAACAGGCTTTGTTGACTGGGCGTCATCAGTCCTAAAATCAATTGTCGGGCAGCCTCTGCACTTAAAGGATCTTTGGTTAAGGCTTGAAGTTGACCTTCCTTTTTTATTGAAACGGGCGCATTGGCCGTAATAAAAAGGTCTGATCCTTGTTGTTTCACAAAGGCATTTAATA
>CBFHUY010000049.1:0-12876 GCA_965658885.1 Hydrogenovibrio sp. | reverse complement strand
GGAGATTTGGCAACACTAAAGGCGTAATAAACAATAACATGATTAGCCCCACTAATAAGGTGACCGGAAAACCAACCGCAAAAATATTCAGCGCAGGAGCAGCTCGTGCAATAACGCCAAATGAAACATTCACCAATAAAAGCGCCGTCACCAAAGGTAAGGCAATGGCCACCCCGGATTCAAACATCTGAGCACCAAAATTAAAAATGTGTTCTAAACTGTCTTGCGTAAAAAAATGCAAGCCAATCGGTAGCGTTTCAAAGCTTTGAATCACCGCTTTAAACACCAAAACATGCCCATTCATCAGCAAAAACAGTAACGTCGCAATGATGGTGAAATAACGGCCGATAATGGGGGTATTCACCCCAGTGGCAGGGTCAACCATACTCGCCATCGCCAACCCCATTGCCATTGAAGCCAAATGACCGGCAATAACAAACGCTTGAAACACGACGGCAAAAATCAAACCAATCGCAAAGCCAATACTAAGCTGCTGCACAATCAACAAAATACCATGCCAGGTAAATGGATCAACGGGCGGCGGCAGCGTTAAACTCGGCGCTACGGCTAACGTAATAAACACCGCCAAAAACAGCCGAATGCGCATCGAAACATAGGAACCGGAAAACAATGGAACCATTAGCAACATACCCGTCAGACGCACAAAAGGCCAAAAATATAGGCCTAATAACTGCATGAATTCTGTATAACTAAAGGTCATATTGCTTGCCTATGAATTTCAAAGTTAGC
This sequence comes from Hydrogenovibrio sp., assembly GCA_965658885.1. Classification (GTDB taxonomy): domain Bacteria; phylum Pseudomonadota; class Gammaproteobacteria; order Thiomicrospirales; family Thiomicrospiraceae; genus Hydrogenovibrio. The sequence continues at coordinate 12,126 of CBFHUY010000049.1, read as the reverse complement.
CTGAATGCTTCATAAAATAAGTGCTAATTTGTGAAATATTAGGGTTGATAGACTAGCCAATAAAGTTTGGAATATTCTCAATTAACTCTCTTGAAAAGGAAATCAAGGTTTCCAACATCCAATTACCAGCAACCACCAACACTACCCCAACAATTGCAACCTTTGGAATAAAGCTCAATGTCATTTCATTAATTTGCGTCGCCGCTTGAAACATCCCAACCAATAAACCAACCGCAAGCGCGGGTAACAATAAAGGCGCAGCCAACATCATCACCACTTCAAGCATTTTTTGGCCAATACTCAATACCAATTCAGGTGTCATTAGATACTGCCTCCCGAAACCACAAAGCTATTTGCCAAGGTTCCCATAATAAGTGCCCAACCATCGATTAACACGAACAACATGATTTTAAAGGGTAACGAAATAATCATTGGCGACAGCATCATCATCCCCATCGACATCAATAAGGTTGCCACCACTAAATCGATAATCAAAAATGGAATAAAAATTAAAAAACCAATTTGAAAAGCCGTTTTTAATTCACTGGTCATATAGGCCGGAATCAGCACCTTAAACGGAACCGATTCCGGATCAGTCAATTGAATGTCCGCCATTTCTGCAAACATGCCTAAATCATCGGCACGCGTCTGTTGAATCATAAATTGATGAATCGGCACCGATCCCAGCTCTACGGCCTCTTTAAAAGGCAATTGTTCTTCAAGGTAGGGACTGACCGCTGTGTCATAAATTTTATCAAGCACTGGAGACATAATGAAAAGCGTTAAAAAAAGCGCCAAACCGATTAACACCTGGCTAGAGGGAGTTTGCATGGTACCCAGTGCCTGACGTAATAACGCCAACACCACAATAATTCGCAAAAAAGAGGTCATGGCAATGAGCGCGGCTGGTAATAAGGTCAGCCCCGTCATCAACAGTAATATTTGGATGGTTAAGGTGTAATCTTGATTCCCTGCTGCGTCCGTCTCAACAGTAAAGGCCGGCACCCCAGGTTCAGCCAAGGCCCACAAGGGTAGAAACAATAAAACCAAACTCACAATTGCCTGCAATGCTCTCATGGTGTTGGCTCTTCAATTGGGGCGGATTTTTTTCGATTCATGGCTTCTTGAAGGCGCGCAGCAAAAGCCCCAGAAACTGGCTTTTCTGATTCCACTGTAACGGGTTCATCGAGTTCATAGAGCAGGGAAACACGACTGGCGGTCACGCCAATCAATAGTTGCTGTTTACCTACCGACATCAACACCACTCTTTCACGTTGACCCAGTGTCATCACACCTAATACTTTCATTTGTTCCCCAGCAACGCCATTGATTCTGCCAAACCGTTTTAATAACCAAGCGGCGGCAAAAATAATCAATAAAATAAAAATCAATGACATGGCAATTTGCCCCAGATACTGGCTGGGTTCTAATGACGCTGAAGCGCCCACTGGATCGGCATCACTGGCAGCGGCCACACTCTGTAAAGAATGGCTAATAAGCCCCAAAAATAACCAGGCCTGGTGGTTTTTGATATTGACAAAGTTCATGGGGATTTATTGTAAAGGATAACACTGAAAAGTGACAGCAATTAAAAACGGATAATCACTCAGAATGATTTTCGGCAATCACAAAGGCAAGCGCATAATGTATTTCATCACTCAAGCTAATCGACCACTGTGTGATGCCTAGGTTTTCAGCAATTTCTGCGGTTTTACCCATTAATTGAATCAAAGGCTGACCCAATGCGGAATGGGTAATCGTCATATCGGCAAAACTCACCCCATTGCGAAACCCCGTTCCCAATGCTTTGGCAATCGCCTCTTTCGCTGCCCAACGCTTGGCGAGAAAATGAATCGGCTGGGCATGTTTGGAAAACTGAAGCTGTTCTTGGGGGGATAACACGCGACCTGAAAAGCTATCAGGGTGTTTTAGGTAAAGACTTTCAATCCGTGCAATCTCTACCAAGTCGGTTCCAATGCCCACCACCATTTGAACGCTTACCCTAAATAGCTCTGCTGGCGTGCCGCAACCATTAACCGCTTCATTTCAGAAACCGCCTGAGGCAAACCAGAAAAGACCGCCTGAGCAATAATAGCATGACCGATATTCAATTCTTCAATGGCCTGAATCTCAGCTATCGCCTGCACATTATGATAATGCAATCCATGACCGGCATTCACGGTTAAACCTAACGACACGGCCAAGTCGGTTGCCTGGCGAATGCGCTCTAGCTCCGCCGCAATCTCGTCTGCTTTAGTCAATTCTGCATAATGTCCAGTATGAATTTCAATAACGGGCGCACCCACCGCATGGGCAGCGCGGATTTGCGTTTCATCCGCATCAATAAACAACGAAACTCGCGTGCCATTGTCGGCAAGCTTGGCACAATAATCGGTTAACCAAGGCTGCTGAGAAGCCACATCCAAACCGCCCTCAGTGGTCAGTTCTTCTCGTTTTTCAGGCACCAAACACACATCTTCAGGCTGACATTTCAACGCAATATCTAACATTTCAGAAGTGGCAGCCATTTCCAAATTAATTTTGGTTTGACGCAATGCGCTGAGTTGATACACATCAGCATCCTGAATATGGCGACGATCTTCACGTAGATGTAACGTAATACTGTCAGCACCGGCCATTTCAGCGTCCAATGCCGCTTTAACCGGATCTGGATAACGAGTACCACGCGCTTGACGCAAAGTGGCTACATGATCAATGTTCAGTCCCAAAAATATTGGATTCATTCGGTTTCCTTTATTAAAACACCTTCGTCTGAACCTCGGACAAAGGCAATCGATTATAAAATTTAGCGGCCATTCTTTTGATGACAAAGGACGCCTGAATACGTTAGATGCCTGTTTGAAATAGCGCTCTTGCCTGAATGGGTTGCTTTCCTAAAAAAGGGGCTAAACAGTAACGAAACAAAGTTTTCCACTCTTTTAAACAGGCTTCACAATACTGCTGATTCGCAAACTGTTGCAGGCAGCGCCCAGAGATAATCACGCCTTCTGTCGTCTGGGTAAACGGTTCAGGGAAAAGTCCCAATTCCAAATGAAATAGATAACGTTTTTCAGCAGAAATCGGCGAGTCGTAATAATCCTGATACAAATCCAAAGCCACCCCCAGCTCGGTCAATAATGCATATTCAAACTGTCGTAATGCCCAGGCCTGGGCATTTCTGGACGGTGCGATAGCCAAATCATACAGTGCTTGTTGATAAGCCTGAAATAACGCGCTTGATTCAATTGAGGGATATAAAACGCGATACAATAATTCGTTTAAATACAGACCACATAAATTACGTTCGCCCATCAGCGGAAACCGCATTGAAGCCGGTTCAAAATGATAAAGCGTAATTAAATCCTGAGCAACTAGGGCTTTTTCTCGCCAACGGATTTGCACCCCTTGAAAAGGTTGCAACCAAGCTTGTTTTGCCTGGGCGGCTTTTGAGGCGCTGCGCACCCCTTTTATGATGGCATTTTGTTTGCCAGATTGCTCGGTAAAAAAGGTCACCAACAAACTGGTTTCTCGATAAGGGCGTCGATGCAAGACAAATGCAAGCTGTTCAACCTGTGCTGCCAAATCGTTAATTACCGGTGATCTTCTGTATAACCCAAACTGGCCAAAGCCCGCTCATCATCCGACCAGTTTTCTTTGACTTTGACCCACAGTTCCAAGTGCACTCGCCCCTCTAGCAGTTGAATCAAATCCTTGCGCGCTTGAATGCCCATTTGCTTGATTTGCTCGCCCTTTTTACCAATCACGATCTGTTTTTGTCCAGGTCGCTCGACCAAAATCAACGCATTGATATGCCAACGGCCTTCCGCTTCATCAAACTTAAATTGTTCAATTTCAACGGTTGCACCATAAGGCACTTCTTCACCTAAGGTGCGCATCAGTTTTTCGCGAACGATTTCTGCCGCCAAAAAACGCGTTGATCGATCGGTAATATAATCCTCGGGGAAAATCGCCGCTTGTTTGGGCAAATACTTTAATATTTCAGTCACTACCGCAGGAAACCCAGACTTGGTATAAGCAGAAATCGGAATCAGTGCCACAAAATCGAGCTTTTCGCCGACCTTTTGTAAAAAAGGAAACAAGTCTTCCTTCTTTTTAAATTTATCAATTTTGTTAACCAATACAATAACTGGGACATCCGATCTGGCACATTTTTCAGCCACTGCCTGATCTTCTTTAGACCAACGCCCCGCTTCAACCACAAATAAAATCACATCCACATCTGCAAAAGCACTGTTTGCCGCACGGTTCATATAGCGGTTAATGGATTTTTCACCACTCAAATGCATTCCTGGCGTATCCACAAAGACCATTTGTGCCTGATCAGTGGTGTGAATGCCATGAATTCGATGACGCGTCGTTTGAGGCTTGGCCGAGGTAATGCTTAGCTTTTGCCCTAACAGGCCATTCATAATGGTTGATTTACCGACATTCGGCCGACCAATCACCGCAATAAAGCCGGCTTGGTAGTCGGTTGCGGTTTGCTGCTCGCTTTCTTGACTCATGATTTGTCCTCTAAAACCGACAGCGCTTCTTCTGCGGCCAATTGCTCCGCTTTGCGACGATTGGTCGCAACGGCTTCAAACTTGCGATTCAACGTCTCAACATAACAGCTCACTGTGAATTCTTGAGCGTGCGCCGGACCGTTGACACTGATAACGGTATATTCTGGTAAGGCTTCTCGGTTGGACTGCAACACTTCCTGCAACCGTGTTTTGGGGTCTTTTCCGACCATAGCCGGATCCAGTTTTTGCAACCGTTCAGCATACAGCCTTAACACCAATTGACGACACGCATCCAAGCCACCATCTTCATAAACAGACGCAATAATTGCCTCGACCGTATCTGCAATAATGGATGCTCTGCGATAACCACCGCTTTTCAATTCGCCGGGACCCAGCATTAAATAATCTGACAAAGAATATTCCTTGCCGATTTTTGCCAGGGTCTCCCCTTTGACTAAAAAGGCTCTGATACGACTTAAATCGCCTTCAGAAATATTTTTAAACTGATGATAAAGCACATCCGCAATAATAAAATTGACTAAGCTGTCGCCTAAGAATTCTAGGCGCTCATTATTTTTCGCGCCCATACTTCGATGGGTAAGGGCTTTTTTAAGGTGTTCAATATCCTGGTACTCATACCCTAACCCTTTCGATAAACGCTGAAGTTTTACCTTTTTCTCAACGTCAGACATCCTAGTGAATCCCTTGCCCAATGCGATTAAAGTTCAATCCTTGATCCCAGTTCATCCAGATACCAAAAGCTTTGCCCTTTAAGTTTTTCTCAGGAACAAATCCCCAAAAACGGCTATCATTACTGTGATCTCGGTTATCACCCATCATAAAATAATGCCCTTCTGGAACCACCACGGTTTGTAAATCCTGTCCCGACTTTTCTTGATCAATTAAAATTTGATGCGATGCCTCTGAACCCACAAACTGCTCTTTAATTAAAGAAGCCCCAGTCATCATTTTCCCTGAAGCCTCACCATGATAAACCCCTTTATAGAGTTGCTTCACCGGCTTACCATTAATAAATAAGGTTTTCCCTAGATAGGCGATTTCGTCACCAGGTAGCCCCACCACACGCTTTATATAATCGACATCCGGATCATTGGGATACTTAAACACCACCACATCGCCACGCTCTGGCAAATCAATGGATATCACTTTGGTTTGGGTAATCGGCAACTTAATACCATAGGCAAACTTATTCACAACAATAAAATCGCCGATTTCCAATGTTGGATACATGGAACCTGACGGAATTCGAAATGGCTCTATGACGAAAGAACGCAATACCAAAACAATCACAAATACTGGAAATAACGAACGTGCATACTCTACAAATACGGGTTCTTTTTCTGTCGTGACCGAACGTTCACGTTTCGGACGCCAGACACTACGGTCAATATAAACAATCACCCCGGCGATAACGGTGATAATGACTAAAATGAGTTCAAAGGTCATTGGAAATGTCTCTTAATCTTCTTCGGAAGTACTTAATACAGCTAAAAAGGCTTCTTGTGGTAACTCCACACTACCAATCGATTTCATGCGCTTTTTACCTTCTTTCTGTTTCTGGAGCAATTTTTTCTTACGCGAAACATCGCCACCATAACACTTTGCAGTCACATTTTTACGTAAGGCTTTAACATTACTACGGCCGACAATTTTAGCACCAATTGCGGCCTGAATGGCAACATCAAACATTTGGCGTGGAATAATCTTACGCAATTTTTCAATTAAAACCTTACCACGTTGAACCGCTGTTGCACGATGCACAATAATCGCTAGTGCATCAACCGGCTCACTATTCACCAAAAATTCCAACTTAACCAAATCATCAGCCTGGAAACGACGGAATTCATAATCCATAGACGCATAACCTCGGCTCGTCGATTTCAAACGGTCAAAGAAATCCAAAACCACTTCGTTAAGGGGTAATTCATAAACCATTGAAACCTGATTCCCAAGATATTGCATATCCTTTTGAAACCCACGTTTTTCTAGGCAAAGCTTCATGACTGCGCCAACATATTCATTCGGTACTAAAATATTGGCTTGAATAATGGGTTCACGGATTTCTTCAATATAGGTTTGATCCGGCAGGCTGGACGGATTATCAATCTCAATCACTTCCCCTTTTTTGGTCAACACCTGATAAATAACCGTCGGAGCCGTGGTAATCAAATCAAGATTATATTCGCGTTCTAACCGTTCTTGAATGATTTCCATGTGCAACATGCCCAAGAAACCACAGCGAAAGCCAAACCCTAACGCATCAGAACTTTCAGGTTCAAAATACAGCGCCGCATCATTTAAACGCAATTTACGTAAAGCTTCCCGTAAATCTTCAAAGTCTTCCGAACTAATCGGGAATAGCCCGGCAAAGACGCGAGGTTGAACCGGCTTAAACCCGGGTAAGGGCTCTGTTTCATAACCCGAAGCGGTAATGGTATCCCCAACTGGCGCACCATCAATGTCTTTGATGCCCGCCACCACATAGCCGACCTCTCCCGCAGACAAAAAAGCTTGCGGGGTTCTTTTGGGCGTAAAAATGCCCACATCATCAACCATAAATTCCTCTTTGGTTGACAGGATTTTCATTTTCATTTTTTTGCCGATTTTGCCATTAATCACCCTGACCAAGGAAACCACGCCTAGATAATTATCAAACCAAGAATCGATAATCAACGCTTTGAGCGGCGAATCCAAATCCCCTTGTGGCGGTGGAATCTTTTGCACAATTTCTTCAAGGGTTTCTTTAATTCCTATGCCCGATTTTGCACTGGCATGAACCGCATCATGCGCCTCGATACCAATAATTTCTTCAATTTCATCCACCACCCTTTCAGGTTCAGCGGCAGGCAAATCGATCTTATTCAATACCGGCAGCACTTCTAACCCCTGCTCTATGGCCGTATAGCAGTTAGCAACCGTTTGCGCCTCAACCCCTTGTGACGCATCCACCACCAATAAAGCCCCTTCACAAGCTGCCAAGGAACGGGAGACTTCATAAGAGAAATCCACATGACCCGGGGTATCGATAAAATTGAGCTGATAGGTTTTACCGTCATCGGATAAATAATTCAAAGTCACACTTTGCGCTTTAATGGTTATGCCACGTTCTTTTTCAATATCCATTGAGTCCAAAACTTGGGCCGCCATTTCCCGGTCGGTCAAACCGCCGCATAAATGGATAAAACGATCTGCTATCGTTGATTTACCATGGTCAATGTGAGCAATAATTGAAAAATTACGAATCTGTTCAAGCTGGTTTGACATTCAAGCCTCAATGTTAAAAATAGCATTTATCAAAAGTTACAAAAAAGGGTGCCTAAAGACACCCCCTTTAAATAAAACCGGGAAATAGCAATCGCAGTATTTTACGCTATCTGGATAAAAATCTCACGGCTTTAGTTGAGAACCAATGGCAAAAAGACGGAACGATTGCCTCGAACAATCCGAACAGGAATTGAACGCCCTTTGGGAGCGGCATCAATAATCTCCATTAAAGCCGCTATGGATTTTGCCGGTTTAAAATTCATTGTTACCAAAATATCACCTGGCAAAATACCGGCCTGATGGGCCGCACTATTCTTTTCAACCTCGGCAACGCCCACCCCAAAAGGCAAGTTCAACTTAGTCAAATCTTTGGATGGCACGGTTTCTAAAACCACGCCCAATCGATTACTTTTCGATTCAGCGCCATTCAAAGCAATCTGCGTTTCATCCAAAGATTTTAATCTAACGGTAAAGGTTTTATAAGAACCATTACGAAGCACCTTCACTTCTATCGGCGTATTGACAGGAGAGGCCCCCACAACGGGTGGAAGATCCGCTGATTTCTCAATCGTTCGGCCATCAAACTCAACGATAATATCGCCTGGTTCAATGCCTGCTTCAGCCGCAGCTGAATTTTTGCCTGTTGAGGTCACCAAGGCACCCATAGGACGTTCCATATTAAACGACTTGGCTAAATCACCCGATACTTCCTGAACGCCAACGCCCAAGAAACCACGGACAACTCGACCTTTTTCTTTAAGCTGCTCGGCAACGTCCATTGCAATATCAATCGGAATCGAAAATGACAGTCCAACTGAGCCACCGCTACGGCTGTAGATTTGTGCATTCACACCAACCACTTCACCCTGCATATTCAGTAATGGGCCGCCGGAATTACCTGGATTAATCGGCACATCGGTCTGAATAAACGGCACATAGGTGTCATCCGGTAATGAACGGCCTAAGGCACTAACAATCCCATGGGTGACGGTATAATCAAGCCCAAATGGTTCGCCAATGGCCATCACCCATTGTCCAACACGCAAAGCTTCCGATGACCCTATCTTTGCCACCGGCAAATCATCTGCTTCAATCTTCAGCAATGCAATATCAGAACGCTCATCCGAACCAACCACTTTGGCTTTTAGTTCACGCCGATTATTCAACTTTACAATCACGTCATCTGCATCGGCAACAACATGATGATTGGTAATAATGTAGCCATCTTCAGAAATGATAAATCCAGAACCGAGTGAACTAACCTGCTCTCTAGGCATCTGCCCTTGAGGCGGATGACCTTTTCCATTTGGAATACCAAAAAAGTAGCGCAACATTTCTTCAGGCATCCCTCTAAACTGAGGTGGAACCTGTGGTTGTTCGATTTTTTTCAGTGTGCTGATATTCACCACAACCGGACTATTCTCTTCGGCAAGCTGTGAAAAATCAGGCAACGTCACCGTATGCTTGACCACTGCCGATTGTGCTAAAGCCGGGTTCAATGCTAATAGCAATAATAAACACCCACCCAAAAAACCAACATTAAAATGCTGTCTCGCCTTCATTCTTGCTCCTTTTCGATATTTGATCTACGAATGATTCTATGTAATCTCGGTAGCTGGGGACGATAAAATCGCCGCGTGATCGACCAGCCCAGCGCCAACCCAAACACTGCACCAAAGACAGAATAGAGGTCAGCCGCTGCATTACTGTGTGCATCACCGCCCCATTGAAACAGCAATGCACCCGTAAAAAGACCTAATAATGGTAATCCATACGCCATGACAGAATGATGAATTAACCGTGACTCATCCATTGAGAGTTCCACTTCATCACCGGCCTGAACCCCCAAAGAATTATCGACCGCAACCGGTGTCGTATTCACAGGTGAAAACAGTTTGGACAACACGGAAGTGCCACAACTTTGTTGGGATTGACAACTGTGACAACCACTCGTCCTTTGGGTAATCACATAAGCCTTATCCGCCTCTACTGACTCAACCCAGCCTTTTGCAAATAAAAGCGTCGAAACCTTTTGCGCGTCAAGTGGCTGGCTGTCGGGGTTATTTTTTGGATCCATACTCAATCCTATCCATTCATTACGATAAAGATTATGGTAACATTATTTAAATATTCAAGCCGCTCACGCTCTGATCTTTAGCAACAACGGGAATTCTCTTGGCACACAACCACCATCATTCAGATATTTTAGTCATTGGCAGTGGCATAGCCGGGCTTTCCATTGCCCTCAAATTAGCACAGCATTTCACCGTCACCATTACAGCCAAAGCCTCTTTAAATGAAGGCAGCTCGGTCTATGCTCAGGGCGGCATTGCTGCGGTATTAGACCCGTTTGATTCGACGACATCCCATATCAAAGACACCATGGATGCAGGCGCGGGAATTTGCGACCCTAACATCGTCAAATTGGTCGCCGAAAATGCGGCGGATGCCATTTACGAACTCATTGAAATGGGCGTGGCATTCAGCAAACACACCCAATCAGATGCCTACCACCTGACTAAGGAAGGCGGTCACAGCCATCGCCGGGTTATTCATGCGGCTGACCACACAGGCAAAACCGTTACCAAAACACTCCTAGAGTTGGTACAGGCATCGCCCAATATCACCCTGTTACCCAATCACATGACGGTCGATTTAATCCTCTCCAAATCCAGAGACCGGTGTTTGGGAAGCTATGTTTTAGATCAAGACAGCCACCAAGTTAAAACATTGACATCGCGTTACACGGTGCTAGCAACCGGTGGCGCAAGCAAAGCTTATCTCTATACCAGCAATCCAGATACCTCCACTGGCGATGGCATTGCAATGGCTTGGCGAGCTGGCTGCTCGGTCACCAATATGGAATTTAACCAATTTCATCCAACCTGCTTATATCACCCTCAAGACCGCTCTTTTTTAATCTCAGAGGCGGTTCGAGGCGAAGGCGGCATATTAAAACTGCCCTCTGGTGAAGCCTTTATGGCTCAATATGATGCCAGAGCCGACCTTGCTCCCAGAGACATTGTTGCAAGAGCGATTGACCAGGAAATGAAAAAACACGGCATTGATTGTGTCTATCTGGATATTTCCCACAAACCGGCCGACTTTATCATCCATCATTTTCCAACGATTTATGCACGCTGCTTAAAAGTCGGCATCGATATCACTCAACAGGCGATTCCAGTTGTGCCCGCCGCCCATTACACCTGTGGCGGCATCACAACCGACGAAACCGGCCAAACAGATATTCCAGGCCTGTTTGCCATTGGTGAAACCGCCTATACTGGTCTACATGGTGCCAACCGACTCGCCAGCAATTCGCTGGTTGAAGGATTGGTTTTTGCAGAATTGGCTTATCAAGAAATTAAACGTCAATTGAATCCATCAGAACCGATGGTTGACATAGAGTCCGTTCGAGATTGGGATGATCGTTACGTTACCACCCCGAAAGAAAAAGTATTAATCAGTCACGACTGGGATGAAGTGCGTCGCATTATGTGGGATTATGTCGGCATCGTCCGCACCGACAAGCGTTTGAATCGAGCGCTAAAAAGAGTGGAAGTGTTAAAAATTGAAATTGAAGAATATTATCGGGCGCATACCCTGAATGCAGACTTGCTAGAACTCCGAAACTTGGTTCAAGTCGCAGAACTGATTATTAAGAGTGCTTTACAGCGCAAAGAAAGTCGCGGCTTAAACTACAACCTCGACCACCCAAACCTCAAAGAACCCAGCGCGCCAACGCAGTTAATACCCAGCCCTAAAAAAAGCTAAATTCAACAAAAGATTGACCTGTTATTTTAACCGCGTTGGGTGCGAGAACGCAGGTTAACCATTGCGTAATGGCAAGCCCTCTTCAGCCTGAGAAATCTGCTCTATCAGTCCTTCCGAAGCCAGTTTATCCAGATCAATCACGATCACCATTTGGCCTTTATTGGTTTTCGCTTCACTAATATCCACCGTATCTTTTGCATCCGCCTGTTTCTGATTCTGATCAAAAATGGTGGTTAGCCCTTGAATATATTGGCTATCAATCGTATTTGAAATATCAGGTGGCGCTTGTAAATTATTCAAATCAAACTGCTGAACATCAGACACCGCATCTACCACCAAACCCACAGTGCGCTCGGTATTTTGTGACATCACATTCACCACTATGACAACCGTGGTCGCACTAAAATCCGCTGGTAATTTAAAGCGTTCTCTTAAATCAATAATAGGCACCACCGTACCGCGAATATCGATTACCCCCTTAACGAAGACAGGAACATTAGGCAAAGGATTCGGGTCTTGCCAACCTCGAATTTCCTGAACACGA
>CBFHUY010000048.1:0-12963 GCA_965658885.1 Hydrogenovibrio sp. | reverse complement strand
AAGCTTTTGCACCCGCTTTCGTGATGATGTCGCCTTGTACATTCAGCAGTAAATTTGCTTGAATATCAGCGACTAGGTTTTCATAGCCTAGGTTCAAATTGGTCACCCAGGGGGCCTGACCTTGTAAAGGTCGTTTGGTATTGGTCGAAATGCTGTTTTCAACCCCTGCCATATTAATTTCGGAATCAATGACCGAGCCATTAAACCCTAAGTAAAAAGAAGATACAGCACGACCAAATAGCCGTTTTAACCAAATGGTTCCTTGAACCTCAGCGCCTTGGTTTACGGCTTCTTTAACATTCGCATAGGTATAACTCGGGTTTCTTGTTAGGGTGGGTTTTTCAATGACTTCGATTGGGTTGGTGAATTGCTTACGAAAGATCGCAAAGGAAATATTTTCAAAAGATGAGAAATATTTTTCCCATCGCAAATCTAGGTTTTGGATTGATGCCACTTGTAAATCAGGGTTGCCTGTATAGTAGTCCCTTGTTTCTGGGTCAATATAGACGCTTTCTGACAGCTCTTTGAGTAAAGGACGATTCAAGGTTTCGGAATAGGCAAAGCGCAGTTGTTCACCTTCACGGTAAGGGGTCGTAATACTCAATGCCGGTAAGAAAGACGTGTCTTCAAGCGTATTACTGGTTTTTTCCGTTCTCTGGTAATCCTTGAAAGTATTAATGGTCTGAGATGACATTTCATAACGGCCGCCTGTCATGACTTTTAACCAAGGCGTTAATTTGAGATCAGCCATCGCATAACCAGCCATAAAAGATTGTTCGGCAGTATAAGAATCGGTTGGTTGAGTTTGGTTAATCAATCTTAAATCGGTAAATCCAGTACCTTGATTATCCGTCGTTAAGATGTCTTCAGGATTGTCCGTTTGCATGATATCTGAGTTGGAGATGGTAAAAGGAAGATTCCATTCGGTTTTAAAGGTGTCAGATACTCGGCTTTTTGTTTCATAAAGAAATCCTGATTTCAAATTACCTGTAGCACCAAAAAAATCATACAGTGGCTGGGTGGCATCCAATGTAATTGAAGTGGCGGTATCTTCTAGGCTTTCCCAAGTGCGAGTCGCATTACGGTCATGAAATTGGAAAGGGCTTGGCGGTAATTGACTATCATGCTCGGCTGGTTGCCGAAATAGATAAGTTCGGGTATCAGGGCTGTCCCGACTGGCTAGAGATGCAGAAGTCTGCCATTCTAGTTTTAAGTCATCTAAAGTCGGGAAGGTATGTTCACCATGAAATTGCTGGCTTAAGAGTTGACGTTCTTCCCACTGTAACCCATATTCTTCAAAGTTATTATTACTATCGCTACTAAAAAAACGATCTTTATAGACTGAGTCAGATGTGGAACGTGAAACAATGGTCGTTGCTTCTAGCTTATCGTAATTCCCAAGTTCATAGACTAGATTGCCCATTAAACTTAAATCTTTGTCATAACCATACTTATCTTTTTCTTCATTGACAGGCGTGAAGGTCTCTGTTGGTTGCTGAGACGTTAAGCGGTTTTCTTTTACGTATCGTGCTTTATTACTATATTTAGTTGAAAAGTTATAACCCCAAGCAGAATCTCCCATATACTCTTCAAAGCGATCCCCTGTTGAATACTTAATGGAGACATCGGGCATCATCATTTCTTTATGCGTTTTATAATTATTCTTTAGATTCACTCCCAGGTCATATAGGTTATTTTTATCGATTTCACTACCTTTAGAGTCCGGGTGCTTTAGATAATTAATATCGTCATTTCGTAATTGACGCGTTCCATCATCGTATCCCAATAAATCTAAATCTCCACCTTGATAGGTTAGGCCATCACTGCCAGTTGAGCGCGTATTTCCACCGACACTGATACTGAATTTATTGGATTTTTCCAATGGAATGGGTTTGGTTCTCATTAAAACCGTACCGCCACCAAAGTCTCCAGGCAGGTTTGGGGAAAAGGTCTTCTGAACGAGAATACTGCCTATCATGCCAGATGGAAACATGTCGAGCGGTACAGTTTTTCTAGCAGGCTCGGGGGATGATAAACCGGCGCTGTTTAGACGAATTGATGAATAGCGATCTCCCATACCGCGAACATAAATATATTTGCCATCTACCAGTGTTAAACCGGTGACGCGTGATAAGGCTCCTGCTGCGGAAGAGTCGCCTGATTTTGAAATTTCTTCAGCACTGATAACCTCGGCAACAGCAGAAGTCTTTTTCTTTTCTTCAATCACGGCTAAAACGCCACCAGCAAGACGTGGTGCAGTTACAACAAATGCTTTTAATTGGGTTGCAGCAGGCGTCATTTCCAGGTTTTGAGTCAGTTGTTTTTTACTGGCCAAGGTCAACTTTCGAACCGTTTGTGAACTGTAATCTGCATGGACGGCAGAAAGCGTGTAGGTACCTTCTGGAACTGATATTCGGTAATGCCCTTGAGAATCCGTTTGAATCTTTTGATCGATTCCAGATAAATAGAGGCTGACATCTGGGATACCAGCCTTCGTTTCAATTGAAGTAATCTGCCCAGCCAATATCGCTTTGGGTTTTTGTTGCTTTTGCGTTGAGACGGGCTGCGGCCCTTCAATGTTTGATTGTTCAGTCTTTATAACGGCTTGTGCTGACGTTTCAGTCATAATATCAAAAACTTTGGCCCCTTCCGTAATTGGAATAATGAGCTCTGCGATCTCACCAGCACTAATGAGCAAGGTGAGTTCTGTTAATGGGTGTCCGGACTTTACTAACTGAATTTTATGTTCTCCAACTGGCAACTCGAATGTTAAAGATCCAAACTTATCCGTGATACCAAGACGTTTTTTCTGGAAGTAGATTTCGACTTTTGCCAAAGGCTTGCCTTTTTGGAAGGTTAACAGATCGACTTCACCTGTTTGCGAGCTATCAGCTTGCACAGGGCCCAAGCTAGTAAACAAAAGGGTAATAAGTGAGAGAATTAAGACTTTAAATTTCATCATTGACGGCATTTCCAATTATCAGCTTGGCATTCAGCGATTGCGTTACGAATTTGATTTGCTTTATTTAGGAGTTGGGTGGTCTTTATTTTATTGAGCTGTTTTTCAGCACTTTTAAATCGTCCTGTTTGAAAATGACTATAAGCCAGTGCATAGCGAACAGCATCCTCTTCCAGTAAGTGGTTTCGCTTTAAATCTCGTTCCATCAATGCAGCCTTTTCATATTCTTCAAACATTAAGAATAGCCCGAGCCGTTGTTTTAACTTTTTTTGTTGATCTGTTGCTCGACTGTTTAGAAAAAGCGCCCGATAAAACTGTCCCGATAATTTGTTTAATTCAGCGGCTTCCGTGAGCAGTTCAGGTTCTTTGGTTGCGAGGGATTCCATAATGATGGCGGCGGTGTAGTACTGTTTTTGATGACTGTAGTAGTTTGCGAGTGCTTTTTTAGCTTGGCCACTGTCTGGGTATTTTAGGACTGCCGACTCTAAAAAAGGTCCAGCTGTCTTAGCGCTTTTCGTTTGACTTAATGCTTGACCAATGGCGATGTAGTCTTGCGCATCGAGTTGATACTTCTGAGTATAGGTAAGCCCCAACTCGGCAGCGGACTGATAAAACCCTAACTGAATTAAACTAAAAATCTGCTGCTTGATGAATTTGGGATTTTCTGGGTGTAAGCGACGTCCTTCCTTTAAGGTATCCCAGGCATCGAGTGGTTGGTTCATTTGTTGATAGGCATCATATTTCATAAACAGTAAATTTGGATATTCAGCCTTCATGTCAGGCACCTGATCAACAAAGGTGATAACTTGTGGAAATGCCTGTAACTGGTATGAAGCTTGCGCCATATAGACATATAAAATGGAATCTTTAACGCCTAAAGACAGGGCTTCTTGCAAATGATCCAGTGACTTTTGGTATTGATCGATTTTTAACGCGGTAATACCACTTAACGTATGGAATCGCTTAAAATCAAAATCCTGCTTTGAAGTATCTGCCCCTTCTAGTATGGCTTGAGCTCGTAGGTAGTGTCGGTCTTTAATCATGAGGGCAGCCAATGCGAGTGGATCGCCATCATCTGGTTTTTTTTCAGCAAAAGTGGGCAATGAAATGACCGCAAGTAAACTGATTACTATTAATTTTCTAAGCATAATTATTGATTCCGGGTTAACCTAAACGGAATTGAATCGGTTGATTGACCCAAATTTTGACCGGCTCACCGTTATAAAGCGCTGGCTCAAATTTCCATTTCTTAATGTTTCGAATAGCCACTTCTTCAAATGTGTCTCGCGGTTCGGACTCTAGAACACGAACCTGCTCAACATCACCTTGTTCATTGACCAAAATACTTAACAAGACAAATCCTTCAATTTCTTTGGCCTTAGCCCTCGGCGGGTAGTTCAAAGGTGCCCTTGATACTGCTCTGGGTTCCTGATCAACCGTATCGCTTGTCATAATGGCATTGGTTGTATCCCCTAATATTTGATCTTTTGCTTCTGGCATTTCAGAATTTGGGTCAAAGGCATTCATATTGATATCAATACCCGATAAGCTCATGCCCAGTCCTGAAAAAGCGGGTGGCGCAGCAACGGGATTCGATTGCTTTTTTGGCTGCGGTTTTTTGGGTGTTGGTTTGGGTTTTTTGGGTGTTTTAACCTGTTTAATCACCTCAAACGACAAGGTTTTTTGCTTATTTTTTTTAGGCGGTTCTGAACTGAGGTTGTTTAAGTACAACATTGTAAACACGATCACCATTGTGCCGATCAACATGCCTGATGCAGCATAAAACTGGTGTTTCAACCGTTTGTTCAACCATTGAGAGGAATGGTTCATTAGCCCCCCTCATACTCTGTAACAACACCGACATCTTCAGCACCCGCCAAACGACATTGATCCACAACTTCAATTAACTTTCTAGCAGGAACCCCTTCATCAGTCACAACCAAAACGGCCGATTCTGTCGAAGTTCTGAGCATATCTCGGAGCTTGCTTTGAATGACCCAAGTGCGGACGGGTTGGTTATCGAGATAAGTATCGCCATTGGCATCGATATAGACTCTGACCGCCTTCGTTGATGAAGGAGAGCTAGAGGTTGCTTTGGGTCGATTAATTTCTAAATCCATATCTTTTACGAAGGTGGCACTGACCATAAAAAAGATCAGCAGAATAAAAACCATATCGATTAAGGGTGACATATCGATGGATTGATCTTGAGATTGCCTTTTCTTATATCGAATCATTATTTTGCATCCTCTGTCTGCTCCGCTGTCTGACTACTGAAGATATCGATAAGTTGCTCCAGTTCTTGCTCGACCACGGTTTGTTTTCGGTTGATATAACTGTGAAATACCAGTCCGGGCACGGAAATACTCAGACCAAATTGGGTGGTAATTAAGGCTTGAGAAATGCCTTTGGCGATACCACCATCCTGACTCATAAAGGTCATATCTTGTAAGGAATCAAAGGTCTCAATCATGCCTGAAACGGTGCCTAAAAGCCCTAAAAGAGGGGCGATCACGAGCAGCACGGTTATTAAGCTTCGGTATTTTTTTAATTCAATGTAGTAATCACTGAATAGCACATCTAAATTCTTACGAATGGAATGGGTATGCGCTCTTGATGTTTCTAGGCCAATCACAACCGCTTCTTCCATAATGGTTTTGGACTTCATATCCGGTTGCTCTAACCGTTTTTGAACTAAGCGTCTTGGGTTATTGGTGTTGACACGAATCATAGAAGCGCGGTAAGCAAGTGCATACCAAAGTACAATCGTAATGAATAGCAGGGGCGGCATCACATACCCGCCCGTATTCATAAAATCGATAAACTGTTTCCACAGATTCGCTGTTTCAATAAATTCAATCATTCGTTCACCGAGCGATGGTTATGATATTGATTAACGACATGCAGTGCTGAACGTTCAAGCTCATCTTTGATTCGGTTTGACCAGCTTGACAAAATCGTGCCAACGACTAAAACAGGGATGGCAACAATTAACCCCAGCTCTGTGGTGACTAAGGCAATGGAGATCCCGCCAGATAACAGTTTTGGATCGCCTGTGCCGAATTCGGTGATGATATCAAAGGTTTCAATCATGCCTGTTACTGTTCCGAGTAGCCCTAATAAGGGCGATATGGCAGCAACGACCATAATCAGTGCATGGAAACGATCTAAGTGGGTATGCTCATGAATAATGGCTTCCGAAATGGTATCTTCGACATGTTCTCTATCACGATGGAGGTTGGAAAGCGTACTGCGTAAAACACGCTTAATAGAGCCACCAATACGGTTTGCCTGCTCTTTTGCCTGATCGAGGTTACCCTGCGCAACACTTTCCGAAATGTTTACTACTTCTTTTCTGCTGCTTCGGCCAAGCCCAAACAGGAAGAGAGCACGCAGTAGTGCCAGTAGCGCTGCGATGCCACCTAGGCCAACAATGATCCATGCAATGATGCCTCCGCTATTGATAACGGTCATGATTTCTTTTTCTTCGACAAACGCGACTTCTTGGGTGGGCGAATCGAAAAGAAATAAGGGGATTGTTTCAGGTAGATTGCCTGCCGCGAGTGCTTCAATTGAACCTGAGTCGTCTTTCTGCCAGAGTTTGAAAGCACCACCACCTGCTGGTGCTAGTGGCCCCTGACCTTGATCGGATAACCCAAATCGAGCAACACCACCATAGTAAACAATATCACCTGTTACTTCAGATCCATCCTGTAAAAAGTAAGCTTGATTCGGCTTAGTATGGATACTGGTATTTTGATTGAGCAGCATAATCCCTTGAGATATCGTTTCTTCAATTCCAGTCAGTTTGGGTTCACCTGGCTGTTTGAGGGTTGCAGAAGCTTGTTCTAATGTTGCTTCAAACACGCCTTGGTTGGACGCTTTTGCCAGTGTTTCTCGTTCAACCACCGCAATTTGGTCATTGATTCGATCAGCTTCCAACCTGAGTGCATCGCTTTCCGACTGAAGCATCTCCAGTTCCTGTTGGGCTGTTTTTTGTTCTGCTTGTTGTTTTGATTTCAGTTGCTGAATACGAGACTGCATGGCTTTCTTTTCTTTTAGTAAGAAACTGTATTCTTTATAGAAAGCACGTTCTAAGTCATGTTTCGGTTCTTGAGCGTGCAAGACGGGCGAAATCATAAGGGTTAGCAATAAAACTTTGATACTGAATTGACGCATTCTTTATTCCTCAATCGCTTGCTTGGTGGGCAGTTGAAACAGACCCGTTCGAATCTGCGTTTGCATAGAATCAAACAAATAGGCCACTTGTTCAGTTTGTAATGGCTTTCTCAACAATTGATATTCCCACTGGCCGGACGCTGTTTTAACCAGTTGACCGACTTGATTATCTTGTGTTTGAAAGTAGAGTGTCATCATGCCGATTCTGGCAAGATCGACCAGTTGCTTACGGTCTTCTCCCGCAATGAGCACGGAATCTTGGTATAGACCGGACTCTTTTGTGAGTCGAATCTCATCTTCAACAAACGCCCATAATTTATTAAAGCCTCGTTGAACTGAAATCAGTTCTTTCTTAACCTGGGTGTCGATTTCTTGTAGTGAAGCAAGGCGTTCCGCTTTTTTGAAAGGTAGGGCGTCATTTAAATAAACTTCAATTTGGGATATGGCTTGTTCAAACTGCGGCAATAAATGTTCTGAAGATTGGCCTTTTTGGGCATTTTCTGCTTTGACGGCTTCTAAATCCTGGTTTAGACGTGCCAGTAAATTTTTATTGCGTTCAATATCAGATTTGATTTGATTTCTTTGAGACCACAGAAAATTCATTTCTTGACTGTGTTCTTCCTTTAGAAACCGAATTTCACTGTTCAGCGATTCGACTTCGCCTCGCAATTGAATTAATTTTTCAGACATGTTTTCTAGGTTCTGATCGGCATAAGCGACAGAACACCAACTGAAGCATAACCACAGAACCATGGTGATTGAGAAACGCATTGTTAACGGCACCCCGATAATTGAATAAAAAACAACATTATCGGGATATGATGTGAAAGGGGTGTGAAGCCTAGATGACAAAATATTAAAGCTAATGTTACAAGCTCAATATTCTTCTCTAGAACTCAGATAGGATGAGGTGAATCGTTTAGCTGAATAACCTTTAATGGAAAGGGTTCAATATTAATGGGCTTCATCCCAATTAGATCCTTGACCGATATCGACAATCAGCGGCACCTTTAAAGTTAATGCGGATTCCATGATGGATTTGATGTGTTTTTCCGCCTCGGCCATATCCTTTTCAGCAACTTCAAATACCAATTCATCATGCACTTGCATCAGCATTTTAATTTCACAGGGCGTTTGATCGAGCCAGTGTTGCATTTTAACCATGGCGGTTTTAATAATATCGGCCGCTGTGCCTTGCATGGGCGCGTTAATCGCGGTTCTTTCGGCATATTGTCTAAGCTGGCCATTTTTAGCATTAATGTCGGGTAAATAAAGTCGACGTCCCATTAAGGTCTCAACATAGCCGGTTTGCTTGGCATTTTCTTTAGTGGATTCCATATAGTTTGCCACGCCTGGGTAGCGTGCAAAATAGAGATTAATATACTCCTGAGCCAATCCGCGGCTAATATTAAGTTGTTTCGCTAACCCAAACGCAGACATACCATAAATTAAACCAAAGTTGACGGCTTTGGCACTGCGACGTTGTTCTTTGGTGACGTCAGCCAATGGCGTATTAAAAATTTCAGCGGCGGTGGCTTGGTGAATGTCTTTGCCTTCTGAAAAAGCCTTTAATAGACTTTCATCCCCAGAGAGGTGCGCCATGATGCGTAATTCAATTTGAGAATAATCGGCGGCTAATAATTGATAGCCTTGGGGGGCGATAAACGCTTGACGAATGCGGCGACCTTCGGCACTGCGTATCGGAATATTTTGTAAATTGGGTTCGGTTGAGGATAAGCGACCGGTTGAGGCTATCGCTTGCTGATAAGAGGTATGTACCCGACCCGTTTCGGCATGAATCTGTTTGGGTAAAGAATCGGTATAGGTGGATTTGAGTTTTGCTAGGCTTCGGTATTCTAAAATTAAGCTTGGCAATTCATAGCCTTCTTCCGCCAATTGCACCAACACCGGTTCTGCTGTTGAAGGTTGCCCCTTCGGGGTTTTTTTGACAACAGGAATGTTCAATCTCTCAAATAATACTTCTTGTAGTTGTTTTGAAGAATTGAGATTAAATTCCGTACCGGCAATCAAGTGAGCTTGCTGTTCCAGTTCGGCCAGTTTTTGACTGAGTTCATAAGACTGGTCTGCTAACATCTGGCGGTCAATGAGTACGCCGTTGCGCTCCATTTTTGCCAAGACGGGTAGTAATGGCATTTCAATGTCGGTAAAAATTTTGTGTAGCGTGGGTTCGGTTTGTAATTTTGGAAGTAAAGTTTGATGGAGTTGAAGAGTAATATCGGCATCTTCGGCAGCATAAGGTGAGGCGGCATCCAATTCAATTTGGTTGAAGGTTTTTTGTTTTTTGCCAGTGCCGGCAATGTCTTTAAAATGAATGGTATTACGGTTGAGGTAGGTCAGCGCCAAATCATCCATATTATGGCGTGTTGCAACACTATTAAAACAATAGGATTCAAGCATGGTGTCATAGGCGATGCCTTGAACATCAATGCCCACACTTTTAAAGATATGCCAGTCATACTTAAAGTTTTGACCGACTTTACGAATGGTTGGGTCTTCCAATAAGGGCTTCAGTTTGTCCAATACCGGCTGAACGGGTAATTGTTCAGGTGCGCCCTCGTAGTCATGGGTTAACGGTACATAGGCGGCAAAAACCTGCCAGGCCTGGTCGTTTTTTTCTGCATAAGCAAAGCTGATCCCGACCAGTTTGGCAGCCATGGCATTTAATGAGGTGGTTTCGGTATCAATCGCAAAAACATCTGACGACTCCAGTTTTTTGAGCCAAACATCAAAGCTTTGCCAGTCCAGTAGCGTTTCATAAGGCTGAGCTATCATTTCGGGTGCGTCAGTCGTTGATGCGGTGGCTGTGGTTTTTTTAGATTGACCATTAGTCACGGTTTCAGAATGGGCTTTACGACCACTGCTTTTGCTAAAAGGCAATTCGCCCTTTAACACGCGACTTAACCAATTGCGTAAATCATATTCAGAAAAGAGGGTTTCCAGGGCATCCATATCCGCTTCATGGCGTTTAATATCATTCAGGGCAATCGGTAAATCACAATCTAAACGAATGGTGGTTAGCTGTTGAGACAGCTTGAGTTGTTCGATATTTGCGCG
Source organism: Hydrogenovibrio sp. (assembly GCA_965658885.1). GTDB lineage: Bacteria > Pseudomonadota > Gammaproteobacteria > Thiomicrospirales > Thiomicrospiraceae > Hydrogenovibrio. The sequence continues at coordinate 2,750 of CBFHUY010000048.1, read as the reverse complement.
CAGGCTTTCACCGATTTTGCCTTTAATGTCATCCGCATGGTCAATTAAATTGTCAATCGAATCATATTCAGCAAGCCACTTAGCAGCCGTTTTAGGACCACACTTAGGAATGCCAGGAATGTTATCGCTACTATCGCCCATTAAAGCCAGATAATCGATAATCTGTTCAGGTTTCACGTGAAACTTTTCAACCACCTTATCCGGTGTCATCAAGGTGTCATTCATGGTGTTAACAAGGGTAATGTGCTCATTCACCAGCTGAGCCATATCTTTATCGCCGGTCGAGAGTAGGGCATCCATTTTGGCTTGAGTCGCTTGATGCGCCAATGTGCCCATTACGTCATCGGCTTCGACTCCATCAATGACCAATAAGGGAATGCCTAATGCCTTGATGATTTTATGAATCGGTTCAATCTGAATGCGTAACTCATCGGGCATCGGCGGGCGATGGGCTTTGTAGTCTTCATACATATCATGGCGAAAGTTTTTGCCTTTAGCGTCAAATACCACCGCAATGCGTTCGGGTTGGTATTGTTCCAAAAGTTTGCCAATCATATTAATGACTCCAAAAATCGCGCCAGTGGCATGGCCTTTTGAATTGGTTAAAGGCGGCATGGCATGAAATGCACGAAATAGATAAGATGAGCCATCAACTAAAATAAACGGGCTGTCAGGATTGAATTGAGGAAGGATTTGAGTCATTGAATACTTTGCCTTTAAAGGATTATGCTAAAATATCGCCATTTTATTGATGCACCTGTTTTTGATGTAAGCGATGGGTGCTTGAGGTGTCATTTTAACCTTTTCTAGGGCGGTTTTGGATGTCTGTTTATACGGTTGTAGATCAAGCAGAGTTGGAAGATTTTTTGGCTGATTATGAGCAAGGCTCTTTGGTCTCATTTGAAGGCATCAGTGCCGGTATCGAAAATACCAACTATTTTGTTGATACCACGGAAGGTCGGTTTGTCTTAACGATATTTGAACATCATAGTTTTGAAGAATTACCCTATTTTTTAAATATTATGGCCTTTATGGCTGATCACCAAATACCCACCGCCCACCCAAAGCCCACATTAAAGGGTCATTATTTAAAAGAGTTGAAAGGCAAGCCTGCGGCATTGGTAGAGCGTTTAACGGGGTCGGGGGTCGAACATCCCAGTCCGTTACAATGTCAAATTATGGCTGAAAATTTAGCCAAATTTCATTTGGCAGGCCAACAATATGAGCAAACTCGTGCGAATGATCGAGATATTGATTGGATGCAACAAACCTTTGCATCCATAAAGCGCTACTTATCAGAAGATGAAATAACATTAATTGCATCAGAATTAGCCTATCAAGCAAAGCAAACTTGGGATCAGCTACCACAAAGTGTGATTCATGCCGATTTATTCTGTGACAACGCTTTGTTTGATGGTGATGTACTTTCGGGCATTATTGACCTCTATTATGCCTGCAATGCGCCCATGCTATATGATTTGGCTGTGATGGTGAATGACTGGTGCCGTGCGCAAAATGGAACCTTAGAGGAAGAAAAGGTTGTGGCGGTATTAAGTGCATATCAAGCAGTTCGCCCCCTTACCGAAACAGAACTGTCTCTATGGAAAGCCGCTTTGCGCTTAGGTGCCTTACGGTTTTTGCTGTCAAGACTGCAAGATCAGCACCAACCTCGGGAAGGGGAGATGACTCAAATCAAAGACCCAACGGTTTTTAAAAAGCTGTTGATTGCACATCAACATTCTGAGTAATAGCCTTAATCCCAGCATTCAAAAATTCTATTAGAAATCAGTAACTTTTTAAACTATTTACCTAAATAAGTTGTTATAGTTCGTTAACGCAAAACATAAGAATATCGTTATATAACAAAATCATTAACTAAAGGGCACCTCGATTAACGCCAAGTGAAATTCATTAGGGATTAATTGAGGTGCCCTAAATAGCTTAAAAGGATTCATTATGAAGCAGTGGCTAACAACCCTTTGGTTTCGAGACCCAAAAGAAGAACCGGTTTTTATTAATGACAATGCGGTGAAGATTCGTGCAGGGATTTTGCTGGCCATCCCGGTTTATATGCTCTATACCTTGATTGATGTGGTTTTTGGTCCCGACTGGAAGGTATTAGAAAATACCACCATGGTGGATACACTCGAAACCACTTGGGAGTGGCACACCATTTATCAAGTACAAGCGACTCAACGGGTTTATGACTACACGATACAAACCTGGATTTTATTCTTTGGGCTATTTGAAATGTTAGCGGGTATGTTTGTACTGACCTCACGGTTTTCTCCGACGATTTATTTGGCCACGCTACTGGCCAAAAACACGCCACCCAATTGGAAGCCTCTAGTACCCAAGCGTGTTGCTTGGTCGATTGGTGCCAGTTTTATTTCGGTTTGTTTGGTGTTCTTTAATCCAGAGGTGTTTGCCGGTTGGGTGAATACGCTGTTGAATAGCGACGTTTTGCCGACCACCGAAAACTATATGCCTAAATGGATTCCTTTGGTATTGGTGTGGGTTTGTTTAGGGTTCATGTGGCTAGAAGCCATTTTAGGCTATTGCGTCGGCTGCAAATTGCATGCGCTTTTGGTGAAGGTAGGCATTTTTAAAGAAGAATGTGAAAGCTGTAATAATATTGATTGGGATGAAATCGCTCGTAAACATGCCGAGCGCAAAGCGGCTGAAGTGAATGCCGAAGCAAAATAAACAGAGTTTTTGATCTAAACTGTGCCTGTAAAGCATTTTGATTT
>CBFHUY010000047.1:0-13123 GCA_965658885.1 Hydrogenovibrio sp. | reverse complement strand
AATCCGCTTGCAATAGTCTCGTCACTTTTGCTGGCGTTGCAGGTGCGCCATAGCGTTCTGCACTCATCATCAAGGCCAATTGATTGGCAATAAAGTTGGTTGAATAACGCATCATTGGCTGAATCATTTCGGCTAAGGTGAGGCGATTAAAATGCTGATAAACCAACTCTGCGCCATCACTAATGCCAGAGCCCCACCTAATGGGCTGCTCAATGCGAATGCCTTGCTGTGCTAAAAAATAGCTTAATAACTCAGCAAAATACTGTTCACAGCGCTTTGAATCGCTACCCAAATTGATACGGCCTTGCGACAAGTCGGCTGCTGGACGACTTGCCCAACCTTTTGCCAGCGGTGTTAACGGTGTTTGAGGTTCAGCAGAGACTAAGGTTCCTTGCTGACGTTTGACATTAACCGTATTAAAATTGGCCGCTAAGGCGCTGGGAATCGCATCATAAGGATTTTGAGACGTAGACCGACCCGGTAAAATAACATTGCTTTTGAAGTTATCGGTATTCAAAACCAAATGCGAAATCGTATCCATATTTCGGGCTTTGAGCCGTTCAGCTAACTGGCTGGCCAATCGTTGAATTTCTTCCGAAACCAAAAACGGGTCGCCATAGCCTTTCACGGTCAAGACGGGCAGTGTCTGCGGCAGCTGACTCAAATAAAAGTCCGTATGAAACCGATGGGCGGCACCCCACTGTTTGAGTGCTAAAAAGGCCGTGATTAATTTGGTGGTTGAGGCGGGAATCATCGCCTTATCGGCATCTTTCATCATCACAGGCTGTTGTTGTGCGTCCAACAGTAATAAACTGGCATTTTCAAACTCAGCAAATGCGGTTGGCAGAGGTTGCGCCAGTAAGGTCATCGGCGACATCCATAGGCTTAAATACAGGAGCCAGCGCACAGAGAGTCTGCTTTTGTTAAAATAGCCTAGATTGAACACAAACAAAAAGCCCTTTCGATTAACACTATAAGCGCTTTATTTTACCTGTTTATCGCCTGCCAAAATGAAATATTGGCAATACACGTTCATGACGAAGATGCTAAAATAATCCGTTCATTTAAAGACAACGCCAACGACGCCCTAGATCAACATCAAGAGAAAGGAACCCAGCGATATTATGCAAGTTCAAGATATGGAAAAATTCTCGCAAATCCTCAGTTGGGTGTTTGGTTACTATGAAAAAGATTTAACCGATCTGACCTTTGAAATGTACTGGAACGGTTTAAAAGATTACAGTATTGAAGAAGTGCAAGCGGCTTTTAATGCCCATTTACAGCACCCGGAAGAAGGTCGTTGGTGGCCCAAAGTGTCCGACATTATCAAAAACTGTAAAGGTGGCACCATGGATAACGCCTTACGCGCTTGGAATGAAGTGGAAACCGCCATTCGTAAAGTCGGTGCTTATCAGGACGTGGTATTTCACGATCCACTCATTCACCAAATCATCCATAAAATGGGCGGCTGGATGGCGCTCTGCGATATTCCAGATGAAAAATCCTTAACCTTTAAAGCCAATGAATTTAAAAATGCCTATCGTGCCCTTTACGGCACGCCAGCGCAACACCAGCCGCCTGTCGAACTGACCGGTATTATCAATGCCCAAAATGCCAAGCTAAAGGATGCCAAAAAGAATCCCCCAGTCCTGATCGGGGATCCTGTGAAAGCCAGGCAAGTCATGCAGCAGCTGCAACGTGCTGACAACCTAATCACCATTAGTCAGGCGTCTGATAAACTGGTCAAAAGTTTACAAAATCAAACGCAGTCTAATTAACCATGCAAATTCAATTTGACACCCAAGTTGCCGAAGCACTATCGATCCATGAAGCCATTTTTTTAGGATGGATACAACACAATTACGACCAAGCCCCTATCAAAACCGATGCGCTTGAAAGCTTGTTCGGCTTTTGGAATGATGAACTGCTCTACAAGGTACTACTCCGACTGGAAGAACGCCAGATTATCAGTGTGCGTCGCAATCAACAAGACTATTGCATTTTTACCATTAACCCAACCACCTTTCAGCAACAAACCGGACTCACTCTAGAAGCCGATGCCAACTTGCGCAGCTCCGAACCCTTATTGGATGATAATTTAAAGAAACACTTAAAACGCTTTGAAGGCACCGACTCTCTGCTCAATAAAAAGTTGTCTCAACTATTAAAAGATCAAACCGAATCACTCTTACTTTATGCGCAACAAGAAGGGCTATCGGAAGCCATGGCCAATCACAGCTTTGATAAGTTCCTCCATTATGTGGCGGCCAACCCGGATCGCTTTTGGAACAGTGACCTGGTTGCCTATTGGCGGTTTTGGGTCAGCAACAGCAAAGATAAGCAGCAACAAAACCAGGCACCGGGCAACGGTAAACGTGCCGCCATTGAGAGATCGGTTCAAACCGCGGCTAGCAACTGGTTGAAAAAGAAAGCGCAAGATCCACAACTATACCACTCACCCAAAATCACCCACGAATAACGACTAAAACGACCAGGCCTGGTTGCTTTTGAGGGCGATCATCTCAAAGCTTGAGTCATAGTTTTTAACGTCAATATTCTGTATGCTAACAATAACCAACCTAAAAAGTAGGATATTGTTATGCGCATTCTGATCTTGTTATCATGTTTCATCAGCAGTCTATTTTTTCAAGCTCACGCTCAGGAGGTCAACATGACTGATACCCAAACCGCCAACAAAACCGAATCCATAGTGTTTGCCATGGGCTGTTTTTGGGGTGCCGAAAAGCGCATGAGTGCGATAAAAGGCGTGCTAGATGTCGAAAGTGGCTATGCGGGCGGCGACCAACCCGAGGCGAGTTATGAACAAGTCTTAAGGCTTGAAAAGCAGATTCAGATGGGCAGGAGTCAAAAGCGTAATCACGCCGAAGTCATTAAAGTAACCTTTGATCCGCAAGTGGTTTCGCTTGAAACCTTACTGATACAGTTTTGGGAAAATCACAATCCCACCCAAGGCGACCGTCAAGGCAATGATATCGGCAGCAACTATCGAAGCGCCATCTATACCCAATCACCACAGCAAGCAACATTAGCAGAAGCCACCAAACAACAATATCAAATGGCTTTAGACAAAGCCGGCTATCCCAAAATCACCACCGAAATCCTGCCGCTACGTCACTACACACCCGCTGAAGAATATCACCAGAATTATCTGCAAAAGAACCCCAATGGCTATTGTGGTCTTGGCGGTACCGGCGTCAAATACCCAAATACAACCCCCTCCGCTTCAGCGACTGCACCAGTCGAACCCCTACCTGTTTTATCTGTAAAGGACTTGAATAAAGCATTGCAATTGATTGTTTTTGAAGCAGAAGAATGTCAATACTGCAAGGCATTTAAGCAAGAGATTTTATCCAACTGGCAATCTGAAGTTGCCGTTGCGACCACCCTAACCCCACAACCCCCAGCGGGTTGGAAGCTGGCTCAACCACTATTTGCCACCCCAACCATCGTTTTATTCAAAGACGGCCAAGAGGTCTCGCGATTTACCGGTTATACCGGCGATAAAACCCGTTTTTGGCAATGGCTTGGCTTTCAGCTCCTGACACCACAACAACAGCGTATCGCCTTTGAACAAGGCACTGAACCCGCCTTTAGCGGTTCACATCTTGATGAAAAACGTCCGGGCACCTTTGTGGACCCGATTACCGGTGCCGCGTTATTTCGTACCGATACCAAATTTGAAAGCGGCTCAGGCTGGCCTAGCTTCTTTAATCCGGTTGAAGGCGCCATTACCGAACATCCAGATCACAGTCATGGTATGACTCGAACGGAAGTACGCAGCGCCAGCTCTGGCATTCATTTAGGTCATGTTTTCGATGATGGCCCGCCACCGACTTATAAACGTTATTGCATTAATGGCAATGTGCTTAAATTTGTAGCGGATTAAACAGTCAGGTGGTTTAGAAGGCGAAATAACAAACATGTGAATTGCGTTTTGGCAAATCGCTTAAAATAATCACATGGATTCTTATCTAACGCTTTTTTTCAGCGCTTTTTTAGCGGCAACCCTCATTCCAGCAGGCTCGGAAGTGCTGTTATTAAGCTTGGCTGCGTCCGGCGACTCGCTTTGGATGCTTTGGCTTTGGGCCACGGCAGGCAACACCCTTGGTTCGATGGTCAATTACGCTTTGGGACGCTATTTTCTGCATTATCAACAACGTCGCTGGTTTCCCTTTAAAGCCGAACGCCTCCATAGCAGTCAACGCTGGTTTCAACGCTATGGCTATTGGTCGTTATTGTTTGCCTGGTTGCCCATTTTAGGCGATGCACTCACGTTTATTGCTGGGATGATGCGACTGTCTTTTATTGGTTTTTGTATTCTAGTCGCTATCGGGAAAGGCACGCGTTATGCACTGTTACTGGGCGCGCTCAGTTGGTTTAGTGGCGCTTAATGGAACGCCCTGCGGGTGCTTCTAAGGGATTATCCGGCCAACGATGTTTTGGGTAGCGCCCTTTCATGTCTTTAATCACCTCAAAATAAGAACTTTGCCAAAACCCAGCCAAATCGGCGGTGGTTTGAATCGGCCGTCTGGCGGGTGATAGCAGTTCAAAGGTTAAGGGCACTTGACCGCCAGCTAATCGAGGCGCTTTCTGCTCCCCCAGCACTTCTTGTAATTGAATGGAAACCTTAGGCGCATGTTGTTGACTATAAACAATGGGCACCCGTCGTCCAGAAGGCGCAGTATACACGGAGGGGGCTTGTTGCTCTAATAATTGTAATTGTTCATAGTTGAGCAGACCTTGCAGTAACGGCAATAGGTCAACCGATTGTAACCCCTTAACCGACTGAACATTATTCAAGTAAGGCAATAACCAAAGATCATAATTTGATTCTAACCAGGCCTGGTTGAAATTAGGCCAATCTGAGTGATACGTCGCCAGCCATCTCACTCGACTCAACCACTGCATGGTTTTCTCAGACCAATGCAATAAAGACGAATGTTTCGGTAATAAGGAAGCGAGTGCCTGCTGAAATTCTGCTCGACTGGGCTTTGACAATGCGGTTTCTGAAAGGGTTAAAGCGCCTAGCCGACAGACCTGTTTAGCCGTCAAGCTTTGGTTATTCGCGTTAAAATGCAAACAGGGTTCACAAACGATTTTTGAGTCGAACAGCTGTTTCAGGGTGTTTAAGTCAATGGGTGCCGCCAGATAGATTCTGGCAGCCTGACGTTGACCATCAATGGCGGCCACCACCAACCAAGGCTGTTGAACAAGTAAATCCTGCTGCGCCAGAATGGCGCCTTTACCATTACTCAATCGATAGCGACCGCTTTTATTGGAACGACACTGAGCAATGTGATCCGGAAATCCAACCGCCAATAACCGCCCTGTCTGAGAATGTAAGAGGTCAAGACCCAACTGTCTAGGCGGTACCCCTAGCTTTTGTCTAAGACGTGTCGCCGTTTTTAGCAACTGCCGCATCAAATGATGACGAATCTGCCGATTGTGACGGTCATTATTCGATGACTCTCGTGCCGCCTGTATCGCCAACAAACGTTGTATGATATCGACATCATCGGCCGACTGAAAAACATCCCCTTCAATCAATAATGCCACCAAATCACACGCCAGATGTTGAATTTCAGCGGATTGAGTTTGAGCAAACACTAAAATGCGCGCCAAACGGGGATCGACTGACCATTGCGCCGCTTGCTGACCTAAGGCCGATAAATGACCCGTTTCTGTTAACAAGTCCAGTGACTGCAACAGGGTTTGAGCCACTTTAAAATGAGCTTCAGGGGGCGGCGTTAGCCAATCCAGTTCGGCAATGTTACTGACGCCCCATTGTGCCAGTTCCATACACAATTGGGTCAACTCGGTTTGGGTGATTTCTTCGGCATCGAAGTCGGCTCGTTGTTGATATTGGCTCTCTGACATCAGTCGATAACAGATACCAGGCCTTAAACGCCCAGCCCTTCCGCGACGTTGATCGGCTGAAGCTTTAGAGCAAGGTTGCGTCATTAATCGAGTCATGCCACTGGAAACATCATAAACCGCTTTGCGCACCCACCCCGAATCCACCACCGCATCAATGCCTTCAATGGTTAAACTGGTTTCGGCCAAATTGGTGGACAACACCACTTTTCGCCGCCCTTGACTGTCCGGCAAGATAGCGGCCTCTTGATCGGCAATGGGCAAACTGCCATACAAGGGCAAAACGACCAGGCCTGGCCAGTTTTTAGCCTCTAATTGCTGTTGAAGCCGATTAATTTCCGCTTTTCCAGGCAAAAAAACCAATACATCTTGCTGACTATTTTGTAACGCTTGTTGGATAAGCTGAACACAATCCCCCGACCAATCATTGAAATGCGAGCCCTTGATGGGGTTCGGCGCATAAACGGTTTTGACCTCAAAGGTGCGACCCGGCACCTTGATCACGGGAGCTTGTTTTAAAAACTGGCTAAGCGTGGTTGTTTCGATGGTGGCCGACATCACCAAGAGTTTCAGTTCGGGGCGTAACGCGGTTTGTACGTCCAAACACAAAGTTAATGCTAAGTCGGCATGAATGGATCTTTCATGAAACTCATCAAAAATAATGAGCCCAACGCCCGGCAATTCCGGGTCTTGTTGCAGACGTCTCGTTAAGATGCCTTCGGTAACAATTTCTAAACGCGTTGTTGATGAGACTCGGCGATCATTGCGCACATGATAACCAATGGTTTCACCAACCCTTTCACCGAGCTGTTGGGCTAAATAATTGGCAAGGGTTCGCACCGCCAATCGTCTTGGCTCTAACAGTAAAATGGTTTGATTAGAAAATGCTGCAGATGCTAAAAAGGCGAGTGGCACCAAGGTCGATTTCCCCGCACCCGGTTCGGCTTGTAATACCCAATTTGAACTTTGGTTAAAGCCATTGACCAATTGAGGCAAAAACGGTGTTATCGGTAATTCGGCTAGGTGGCTTGCAGGCATTAGAAAAAAATACTTATGGACGTCGATTCAGTGCGGCTATTGTAATCGAAAAATACGCACAAAAAACGTTCAAGTTTCGTTCAACGCATTTAAATACAGATCGATATCGACTTCATCAATTTGTTCAGGTTTTAAATACTGTTGTGCATAATGGCGATAAACACCGGAAGTCAGTAATAACCTAAATACCGCTTTATCTAACTGACCCGATTGACACATGTCCAATAAAATATTCAATGCGACCGATAATTTGTTGGCCTTTTTATAAGGGCGATCCGGCGCCGTCAAAGCTTCAAAAATATCGGCAATCGCCATAATCCTTTCTGGTAATGACAGTTGAGAAGCCTCTAATTGACGGGGATAACCCGAACCATCCAACTTTTCATGATGGGTTCCCGCATAGGTGGCAACGCATTGGTAGAGTTCAGGGAAAGGTAAATGTTCCAGCATACGCAAGGTCATCATCACATGCTCACTGACTTTAAAACGCTCCTCCGGCGACAAGGTGCCCTTTTGAATGGTCAAATTATGTAATTCACCCAAATTATATAATAACGATGGCACGGGCAGTTTAAAGCCATCCTGCTGATAGGCCTGTTCATCAAAATGACGGCGAGGAATACAATGTTCGGGCTTATCATCCAATAATTTTTCCGTCACTGGGAGCACATCTTCGTCATCTGTCAGCTGGTTGAGTTGGATATCGGATAACCCCAGGCGCTTATCAAAATGGCGTTGCCAACGTCGATTGCCAATCTTAGCCAGCTTGTCATACAAGGCATCATCACCACCATTTGTAGCCAAATTTGCCTGGGCAACCAATGCAAATTCTTGTTGTAATTGATCTTGCTTCGCTTTTAATGTTTGCTTAGCCTGAGCACTATCGGCGTTGTTGAGCAGCGACCGGTAATACTGAATCTCAGCATCGCGCCATAACACTTCAAAACGCGTTCGGATTTCATGAATGCGATTATAAAAAGTATCCAACTTGGTACTCTTATCCAACACATAGTCTGGTGTGGTGATTTTGCCGCAGTCATGTAACCATGCACCCATTTCAAATGCTTTTTGTTCATGTTCATCCATTTGAAAGTCTTTAAAAGGCAGGCTTTCTTCTTGTTTGGCTTTATCCAATATCATTAATGCCAATTTCGGAACTCTGGCACAGTGAGCCCCGGTATAGGGCGATTTTTCATCAATTGCTTTTGCAATTAATTCAATAAAACTTTTAAGCAGTACATCCTGTTCTTTTTCATAATTTTGAAAACTGTCTGATACCCTGAGGAAGGTCTGCGATAACTCATCCAATTCTTGAATATAGGTATCCACAGGCGTCACCTGGTCAAAAGCTCGCTGTTCAACCAGTTTATTGCGCTTCATTAACTCACGAATAGGCTTAACCAAAACCGTTGAAGAGTAATGGGTTAACCATAAAATAATGAACAACACCCCTGCAACAGCCCAGAGTGTTACCATGCGCTGTTGGTTAAAAGGTGCCATTAGCGTGGATTTCGGCACAAAAACGGCCAAATAGTTTTTTTCACTCCCGGCATAGTTAACCAAACTATAGGCTGATAAATAGGATTGTCCATCGAGCGAAAATTCATAAAAGGTTTTCTCAACCGCCAATGGCATTCGATTCAACAGTTCATAATACAGCTGATCTGGTAACGACAACCGATTAAGGGAGGCCTGCCCATTCAGTTGCCACCGCTGTTTTAGCATTTGAAATTCAGCATGAGTAATACTGGCGAGTGCCCGGTTTAAAATGGGCAAAAGCGGCTGATAATCTGGACGCAGCATCAACCGCAATTTTTCGCTAGGCAATGGCATCAATTCATCGACAGGACGATTTAACCTGAGCTGATTGAGTTGATACTGAGCTTTCAGCCTTGCCAACGTATCTGAATTATCAATCAACGCGTCGGCTTCCCCCTTATTCACCGCAATCATCCGGCTTAAGGTATCATCATAGAGTTTAAATTTCAGGTTCTTAAAATGGCTTAATAAATAATCGGTATTTTTCCAACCTTTCACCAAGGCGAATGTTAAGTTTTCAAGCGCTTGATTATCAGGTATGTCGCCAATATTTTTATGGGTAATGAGGTATTCTCGAATCGGGTAATAGGCATCGCTAAAAACGCCCATTTCAGCACGTTGCTCAGTATGAAAAATACTGTGAACCACGTCCAGCCGCCCCGCTTCAAACTGTTGTAATATTTCTTGCCAGGTATAATCATTAACAAATTGCAGCTTCAACCCTGTTTTGGCGGCGATCAATCGCATGACATCGACTGAAAATCCATGCGGCCGTCCATTACGAACAAAATCAAATGGCGCCCAGTTCAATTGGTTAGAGACTTTCAATTGCGGTGTATTTTCTACAAGAGCTTGTTCCTTAGCATTGAGCTTGATGGGATCGGTAGTTGGCAAAGCCTGTTGAATCTGCTTTGGATGCGTCTCCAGAATGCGTTGACCGTCTTCATTAAAAAGAACAACATGACTGTCTGGTGTGGGTTTCAGCTTTTCGAATAACTGAGTCATATGTTCAACGGTATAATCGACGGCCACCACGGATTTCGTTCCTTTAATCCGTTTGGAATAGGTAATGCCAGGGCTTTTTAGGTGCCAAAATAGATAAGGGTTGGACTTATACACTTGTGTGGTTTTAAATGCCCCCTGATACCAAGGCCGTTCGGCTGGCACATAATTGGTTGCTGTTGCACGTTGTTCGATGAGTTGGAGTGCTTCATTATAAAACCGATGTTGATAGGCCTGTTCACCGTCCAATGGCAAGACTTCAATAACGCCCCATCGAGCCAACTTGGGTGCCTTTAAGCGTTGCCACAAGTCAGGACTATGATCCATATTAATCACTTCAAAAAACCGACCATCCGCATGCCCGATATAGATGGCATAGGCCTGTGGAAAATTTAAGAGGGTTTTAACTAAGCTAGATAAAAGCGTTTGCTTGGAAAGATTTTCGTGGGCGCTCTGCTTTAAACTTGGGTATTCTTCAATGAAGCTTAATAATGCACGACTCTGTTGGTCAAGCGCCTTGTTTTTTAGTTCAATGCGCTCGAACAGTTGTTGAAAACGTTCGCTAACAGATTGATTTGCATATTGATGATTGTAATAAGATTGTATGCCAATCAAAGCAAAAGAGGTGATTGCAATCATCAATAATAAGTGCGTAAAGATGGTGAGCTTAATCGAAAATCGTTGTTTTAACTTTAACATTTTCGTTGCGACTCCTTATTACGCACGACAATATCATGCTAATCCAATTAATAGGTCATTATCACGTTTAATCAACGCTACTGAAGCATGGCTCTTAACATCCAAGCGGTCTTTTCGTGTATTCTCATTCGATCTGAAACCAAAGCCGCGGTCGATTCATCATTAGCCTGTTCAGCCACGGCTAAAACCGCTCTAGAGGTTTTAACAACCTGCTCATGACCGCGCGTTAGATATTCCACCATCTTCATGGCTTCAGGCACCACTTCTACTTCTTCAATGGAGGATAATTTGGCAAAAGCTTGATAGGTCCCAGGTGCCACCACATCCAATGTTCGAATACGCTCGGCGATGTCATCAACGGCAATCGCTAACTCGGTATAGTGTTCTTCAAACATCAAGTGCAAATCGCGAAATTTCGGTCCCGTCACATTCCAGTGAAAATAATGGGTTTGTAAATACAGTGTGTAAGAATCTGCCAGTAATTTTTTTAACCCTTCAGCAATGGCCAAACGATCCGACTCTGAAATACCAATATCAATGGAATACATAATGATCTCCTACAGTTAGCGGCTAATCTTTTAGATTAAATAAGGTTTTTTCATTATACGTGCCTTTTTAAAGATTAAAAGACTTGTTTTATTATGACGACTATCAATGCTTTTTATCCATTCTGAATTAAATCTGATTAAACTATAACCATCCTTTTCACAACCTAATAGAACTTAACCATGACGATGATTCAGGGCTTAACCGCCGCCATGCCCATACTAGCCGTTCTCTTTTTCTTGGTCATCTTACGCCTACCCGCCAGTCGAGCGATGAGTTTGAGCTTTGCACTCGTCACGGCTCTCGCTTGGTGGATTTGGCAAATGCCCAGTCAGCAGATCGGTGCGGCCATCTTAGAAGGTTGGGTGATCGCTTCCAGCATTCTCATTATCGTTTTTGGTGCCATACTGTTATTAAACACTCTGAAAGTCAGTGGCGCGATGGATAGGATCCGACAAGGCTTTACCCATATTTCACCCGATAGACGTATCCAAACCGTTATCGTCGGTTGGTTATTTGTCGCTTTTTTAGAAGGTGCGAGTGGTTTTGGTACGCCTGCAGCCATTGTTGCACCTTTATTATTCGCGCTCGGATTTCCGCCAATGGCAGCTGTGGTTCTGGCACTGATCGCCGATAGTGGTGCCGTTTCTTATGGTGCGGTCGGCACACCCGTGATAGTCGGTCTGGGACAAGGTTTGGAAAACCCAACCCTAACCGAAATACAGCAAATTGCAGTCACGGCCAGTCAAATTGACTTAATGGTTGCCAGTTTTTTGCCTTTAATCATGGTATTAATCTTAACGCGTTTTTTTGGTAACAATAAAAGTTGGCGTGAAGGTTTGGCTGCTTGGAAGTTTGCTCTGTTAGGCGGTTTTAGTTACACCCTACCGGCTTTACTGGTGGTTTGGGGGTTGGGGCCTGAATTCCCAGCTATTCTCGGTGGATTAACCGGACTGATGATTACCGTGATTGCAGCACGTAAGGGGTTTTTAATCCCCAAAGAAACCTGGCTCTTTGACTCGGATCAAACGCTCTATGCGGCAACCCATTTAAAGCCGAATACCCCAGGCCTGGTTAAAAATGATAACTGTATTCCCAGTCAACCGTGTTTGATTAGTGAACCCGAAGAGCATCGCCGTATATCATTGGTTCGCGCTTGGCTTCCTTATTTTACCGTGGCCATTCTATTGGTACTGAGTCGTCTCGATTTTTTGCCTTTCAAAGCGATGTTACTGTCAATCAGCATCGAATTTAACCAGTTGTTAGCAACCGATATTTCTGCCAAGCTGGTGCCCTTCTATTTACCTGGCAGTTTGTTTATCTTGGTTGCGCTGCTGACGGTATTCATCCATAAAGTTCCGATGCGTCAAGCGCAAACCGCTTGGCTAACCTCAATTAAAAGTCTGACTCCAACCCTGATTGCACTACTGACTTCGGTTCCGATGGTACGAATTTTTCTACACTCAGATGTGAATAGTGCCGAATTAATGAGTATGCCAATGGAGTTAGCAGTGATGGCGGCTGAACACTTTCAATCCAATTGGGCACTCGCCGCGCCTTTTGTCGGCGCTTTAGGCAGTTTTATTGCAGGCTCTGCAACTTTTTCCAATATGATGTTTGCCCAATTTCAAGCCGCGACGGCAACCGCGACGGATTTACCCAGTCATTGGATATTAGCATTGCAAATGTTGGGGGCTAATGCCGGTAATATGATTTGTGTGGTGAATGTGGTGGCAGCCGCATCGGTGGTGAATTTAGCTGGGAAGGAAGGTCACATTATTCGTTTTACGCTTTGGCCAATGCTGTTTTATGCATTGAGTGTAGGAACCATCGGTTGGTTCGTGACCACTCAGCTATTATAAAAGCACCACATTAAACACGAGTAATACGATTGCGCCCTGCTTTTTTCGCATCATACAGAGCCTCATCAGCTAATTTTAGTAGCTGTGAAGGACTATCGATGGCCTTATCACTAAAGTCAGCCGTGGTATAGCCAACGCTAATGGTGACATAATCTGATACGTCAGAACCTGGATGCGGTAATTTAAGGGATTCAATATTTTGACGAATAGTTTCTGCCATTTTGGCTGCGCTATCGACATCATTATTCGGCAATAACACCACAAACTCTTCACCGCCATAACGTGCCGTTAACTCACCTGCGCGGCTCGCTGACGCATCAATTGCTTTTGCAACCTGTTTCAAACAGTCATCACCAGCCTGGTGCCCCAAAACATCGTTAAACACCTTAAAAAAATCAATATCGATCATCATCAGCGAAAGCGGCGTTTGATTACGTTTGCCGCGACGCCATTCCTTTTCAAGTTCATCATCAAACTGACGACGATTGGCTACCTGAGTTAAAGGATCGATATAGGCATAATTTTTTAAAACCTGTTCATAC
>CBFHUY010000046.1:0-13183 GCA_965658885.1 Hydrogenovibrio sp. | reverse complement strand
AAAACGCCTGGAATATGAATCCATCGAAATACTGCGCGAAGTGGTTGCTGAGTTCGACAACCCAGCCATGCTTTATAGCATTGGCAAAGACTCCTCAGTGATGCTGCATTTGGCACAAAAAGCCTTTGCTCCTGGCGCGCCGCCTTTTCCATTAGTGCATGTCGATACCACTTGGAAATTTAAAGAAATGATTGAATTTCGTGATCAACGTGCCAAAGAAGTGGGAATGGATTTGATTGTACATACCAATCCAGAAGGCCTTGCGATGAATATCAGTCCCTTTGAACATGGCAGTGCGCTACACACTGACATTATGAAAACTCAAGGGCTGAAACAGATGTTGGATCAGTATCAGTTTGATGCCGTTTTTGGCGGCGCACGCCGGGATGAAGAAAAAAGCCGTGCCAAAGAACGGGTTTTTTCCTTTCGCGACAAAAATCATCGCTGGGATCCAAAAAACCAACGCCCTGAATTGTGGAACATCTATAACTGCGAGCACCATCAAGGCGAGAGCTTCCGAGTTTTCCCCTTATCCAACTGGACGGAACTGGATATTTGGCAATACATTTATTTAGAAAATATTCCTGTGCCTTCATTGTATCTGGCGCAACCACGATTGGTTGCTGAAGTTGATGGCATGAAAGTGTTAGTGGATGATGATCGTTTCCCAGAAGAACTACGACAAAACGCCAAAGTCGAAAATGTCCGTTTCCGTACTTTAGGCTGCTATCCGCTCACAGGGGCAATCGAATCGAATGCCACCACCTTACCGGAAGTCATTCAGGAAATGCTACTGACCAAAACCTCCGAACGCCAAGGCAGAGCCATCGATAAAGACGCTTCTGCCTCAATGGAAAAGAAAAAACAAGAAGGGTACTTCTAACATGGATGCGAATAACGCACTGATAGAGCAAGACATTGAAGCCTATCTAAAACAACACGAAAATAAAGAACTGCTGCGTTTTATTACCTGTGGCAGTGTTGATGACGGTAAAAGCACCCTCATTGGTCGACTGCTGTTTGATACCAAAATGATTTTTGAAGACCAGTTGAGCAGTGTCACTCAAGACAGTAAAGTGCACGGCACTCAAGGTGATCAAGTCGATTTAGCCTTATTGGTAGATGGTTTGCAAGCGGAACGTGAACAAGGCATTACCATTGATGTCGCCTATCGCTTCTTCGCCACCGACAAACGTAAATTCATTGTCGCCGATACCCCCGGCCACCAACAATATACCCGTAATATGGCAACGGGGGCTTCCACCGCCAATGCCGCGATTATTTTGGTTGATGCGCGTCACGGTGTTTTGGAACAAACGCGTCGTCACAGTTTTGTCACCCATTTACTGGGCATTCGCCACCTGATTATTGCCGTCAATAAAATGGATTTAATTGATTATGATGAAGCCAAATTTAATCAAATCCAGCAAGACTATTGGGATTTTGCGCAGCAACTTGGCATTCAACAAGCGCAATTCATTCCGATCAGTGCGCTAACAGGTGACAATATTGTTACCCCTAGTGAGCAGATGGACTGGTACTCTGGCCCAGCATTACTTGAAGCCTTAGAACAACTGCCGCTCGATGAACAGGATGAAACCCAAGATTTCCGTTTTGCCGTGCAATGGGTCAACCGTCCCAACTCCAACTTTCGCGGATACAGCGGCACCATCAGTGCCGGTAAAATTTCGATCGGTGATGCCATTACCGTTTATCCTTCTGGCCAAACCACTCAAATTGCGGACATCCTTGAACCGAGCGTTCCGCCAAAAACTGGGACTGTCGCTTCGGCAAAAGCTCCAATGGCGGTCACGCTCGTCACTGCGGACGAAGTGGATATTAGTCGAGGGGATTGGATTGTAAAAAGTGATCAGTCTGCACCCCAAGTCAGTCATGGCGTTGAAGTGGATTTGGTGTGGCTTCATGAAAAGCCGGCTGAAGTGGGTCAACGCTACTTACTGAAGGACGCCACACGAAAAACCCGAGGTCGTTTACAAGCCATTGATGCCATTATTAATGTCAATACCTTGCAAAAAACCACTGGAGATCAGTTGCAGGTCAATGAAATCGCTCAAGCACAAATCCATTTTGACCAGGCCTGGCCATTTGATGCCTATGCAGCTAATCGTGCCACTGGCAGTTTCATTCTGATTGACCCGATTACCCAAGCAACGGTTGGCGCGGCGATGATTCGAAACGTGCTGAGCACGTCTGCCAAAGACCACTTACCAAAACGTGATTACACGCCATTTGAACGCGATCTCAATGCATTGATTCGTCAGCACTTCCCTGAATGGGAAACGCGCAGTATTGATGAACTAGTGAACTAGAGGACTGAGCGCAATGGAATGGCAAGGTTGGTTTGCACTGCTTCTGACAGCTGCAGTGCTACTGGTATTAATTTTCACGAAGGCGAAACCGCATTTTGTGATGATGTCCGCTTTGACCCTACTGAGTGTCACAGGCATTCTATCCATCGAAGAATCGCTGGCCGGATTTAGCAACCCAGGGTTAATTACGGTTGCGGCCATGTTTGTACTTGCCGCAGGTGTCTATGCGTCAGGCGGCATTGATTTAATCGTCAATACCTTTCTTGGCAAACCCAAATCGGAAAGAGGTGCACTGCTGCGTATCTTTTTACCGGTTTCAGTTCTGAGCGGTTTTTTGAATAACACCCCCGTGGTGGCTACGATGATTCCAGCCATCCACTTGTGGGCGCGAAAAATCAATATTGCACCGTCAAAGTTACTGATTCCACTCAGTTACACCGCCATTCTCGGCGGCACCCTGACCATGATTGGCACGAGTACGAACCTGGTGGTGAATGGTCAATATCAAAGCCTCACGGGCGAAGCTGGCTTTTCACTCTTTGACATCACTCTGATTGGACTGCCTGTGGCTGTTTCAGGGCTAATCTTTATGTGGTGGTTTTTTCCAAAATGGTTACCGAATCGCAGTGATCAAAAAATGTTCTCAAATTTTCGAGAATTCACGCTCGAAGTGTTGGTTTCACCACAAGGCCCTTTAGTTGGCAAAACCATTCAATCTGCGGGATTACGTGATCTCAATAGCCTCTATCTGGTCGAAATTGAACGGGCAGGAAGCATTATCACCGCGGTATCTTCAGAGGAAAAATTAAAAGGAAGTGACCGCTTAGTGTTTGCGGGTGACACCCAAGCCATTACCGACCTGCTGCGCATCAATGGTCTAGAAGCGCCCTTGTCCGAAGGGAATACCACGCTTGATAAAGAAAGTGCAGAGAGACGCATTGTCGAAGCCGTCGTTTCACCCAGTTGTGAAGCCGTTGGCTATGCCATTCGCGACGTGCATTTCCGAAATCGCTATGGGGCAGTTATTTTGGCCGTTGCCCGAAATGGCGAACGGATTAAAGGAAATTTAGGTAATATCAAACTGGAAGCTGGGGACACCCTCTTACTGGAAGCCAGACCTGCTTTTGTCAGTCGTCAACGCTATAATCGAGATTTTCTACTCATTAACGAACACGATCAAGCCCGTTTACGTCATGATCGTGCCTATATTGCGCTTGCCATTTTAGTCGGAGTGGTTGTGACCGCCAGCTTTGGCATTTTAAGCATGTTGCATGCTGCGTTATTGGGGGCTGGTTTAATGGTCATTTCTGGCGCTTGCACCGTGGCTCAAGCGGAAAAAGGCTTAGACCTGCCCGTTATTATTACCATTGCAGCAGCTTTTGCGCTGGGTGCCGCCTTAAATAAAACAGGCGCTGCCAGTTTGCTTGCACAAGGCATGATTGAACTCAGTTTTGGCCAGGCCTGGTTATTATTGGTATTGACCTACTTCACCGTGTCCGTGTTAACCGAAATGATTACCAACAATGCTGCGGCAGTGTTGATGCTGCCCATCGTTCTGGATTTGACTGAAAAGCTCAGTTTAAACAATGAGCCCTTTATTTTTGCCATTATGATGGCCGCGTCTGCCAGCTTCGCCACGCCGCTTGGGTATCAAACGAACTTGATGGTATACGGTCCTGGCGGCTATAAAGTCAAAGACTTTCTCAAAGTCGGCCTGCCCATGAATCTATTTATTGGATTTATCACCCTCAGTATTTTATTACTGGGTTGGTCTCTATCTGGTTAACGCATCCCATTCAAAAACCGCTATAATGCGCACCCACTGCTAAGCGTTCTAGCCGCAGAACGCTGTAACGCCCTTTTACTTGAGAATTGAGCCATGAAATTGTATTTTGCTTTCTTGACTACTTGCCTGCTGGTTCCAACAACCAGTTTTGCCATTGTGAATATTGAAACGCAGCGAATGGATGAAGAGAAACCTGGCTGGTCATCGAACTTTGCACTCACGCTGGATGGTAAGCAGGGCAATACCGACAAAAGCGCGCTGGCGATTGCACTTGGCACGCAATGGGTTCAAGACAAGGGACGCACCTTGTTAATCGGCGCGCTAAACTATGGTACCTCTGACGGCGTAAAAGATGATGAAGAATATTTTGCCCATCTTAGGCACACCCGCCAATTTGCTCCAGGGCTTGATTGGGAGTTGTTTACCCAAAAAGAATACCAGCCGTTTACTTTTAACCGGAAACGAACCTTGTATGGGGGCGGACTTCGCATCGAAACCAATTTTTCACAGTTTCATGGACATTCTGGACTGGGTATTATGCATGTTGACGAAAGCGCGACCGAGTTAGACCGTTCAAATCATCGCACCCAAGCAGACCGCTTAAACCTGTTTAGTGCATTAAAGTATCCCTTGTCGAAAACAACCCAGTGGATGGGGGTTGTGTACTTTCAACCCCAAATGAACCGCTTTTCAGACTACCAGGCAAGCCTCTCAACGGGCATTAATGCTGAGATTATCGGGCCGCTACAGATGACCTTTGATATTAGCTATCAATATGATGTTGAACCAACAGCTTCTACGTTAGGGCATGAAAACCTTAACTACAATTTCTCTATGACCATTGACTTTTAAGCCATTGCCAAGGGTTCATCAAAGCGCACGCACTTAACGTCCTGCACTGAACCTTGTCATCAATTTATAGCCGACCCAGTTGCCGAGTACCGCGGCAAAAATCCACACCCAACCATGGAGGCTACCGGATGCCACGCCGCTAAAAAAGGCACCAATATTACAGCCGTAAGATAAGGTGGCACCAAACCCCATTAATAGCCCGCCGATAATCCCCCCGACTAAACTGATAGGGGTAACCGGCATTTCATTGGTCGCTTTACGGTGCCATAAGGTGACCCATAAAGCGCCCAAGATCACCCCGATTGACGTCAAACTGACTGGATCTTCTAATATGGGTCGATCAATTCGGGTTTCATATAATGTCATGATTTCCCAAAATGGCCAATCAAGTCCCAAACTCGCCCACTCTGAAAACTTAATACTCCAAACGGTAAAAATCGACGCTATGGACCAAGGTTGACCCGACACCCAAAACACCGCAAAGTTAAGTACCGCCAAAAATACGGCTGCAATCAATAATGGGTGCCAAGCGGCCAGCCCAGTTGCATTGGCTTGTCGTGCGAATAAAGTATTCACATTGCTATGACGCCGCTTTTCGAGTTTTGAAAAAACAATATAAAACACGGCTAAAATCGCAACACTGATGAAAATACCAAAACCACTTGCAAGCTCAGTGAATGAAAAAGGCGCCAAGGTCGGCCAATTAACCCATTCCCCGTAATAATAGGCACCCGCTAGGCCGCCCACAAACATAAAGCCAAAAGTGAGAATGGATAAAGGGCGCATTTGACCCACACGATTTAAAGTGCCTGAAGAACAAGAGCCTGCCAATTGCATTCCCAAGCCAAAAATAAACGCACCCAAGACCACTGAACTGCTCACGGGTCTTACTAAGCCTTGAAAGCTCTGTTCACCAATTTGCTGCAGAACAATGAGTGGCGTAAATAATAGGCTGGCAAGCATCAACATCACCAATTGAGAACGAATGCCTTCGGTTCTTCCCGTGGAAAAAAATTGACGCCAGCCACTGGTAAAGCCAAAAATAAAATAGTTTAAAGAAACCCCTAAAGCAATCCCCAAAACTAACAGTAGCTGTAATCGAAATTCCGACAGTGAAAACACCAATGCCAGCATAAAAACACTGGCAATCCAAAACCAGGGATACCCTAATTGACGCTGTGCAACAAATAACATAAGCCATCTCCATTTAACCCAGAATAGTTCATAGATTTGCACTGATCTTACGCAGAAATTTATGAAACATCCGGTTATGCCTTTTTTAATAAGTTGCATTTTACCCAGTCATCTTTATTTTATATAATGATGATTTCTAATAACACTATCTAATTTATAGATATATCACTAGGTACGCCTATGAATCTCAGTCAAATTAAATTACTCATTGAGCTGAATCGCAACCAATTTAATCTGTCCGCCGCCAGTGACGCACTGCATATTGTGCAATCTGCTGGCACTCGACAATTAAAACTATTGGAAGAAGAACTGAATCTAGCGCTTTTTGAACGGAAAGGGAAACGGTTAACGGGCTTTACCGAAACGGGACTTAAAATTCTGCAACAAGCTGAGCAAATGTTACTGGCACAGGATAATATCTATGCGATTGCGTTGGATTTTCATCAACCGCAATCGGCTCACCTTAAAATTGCTTGCACTCATACCCAGGCTAAATATTTTTTGCCTAATAAGCTAGTTGCTTTTAAGCGCAGTCATCCGAAGGTCAAAGTTCACATTGAACAAGGTACGCCCAAACAACTTGTGGATTGGGTAAAGCAAGGACAGGTGGACTTGGCAATCAGTACCGAAGCCTTGGATGACTGTGCACAACTGACCAAAATTGACTGCTATAGCTGGCACCATGTACTGGTTGTGCCCAACCATCATCATTTGATAGACGAACCGCTTAGTCTCGCCGCGATTGCAGACTACCCCATTCTGACCTATATGGCGGGTATGACGGGACAAGGTAAAATATTACAAGCCTTTAAAGATGAAGGGCTGACTTTGGAAGTCGATTTATATGCAACCGACAGTGATGTGATTAAAGACTATGTCCGCCTAGGCTTTGGGGTAGGGATTATTGCCGAAATGGCGATTGATTCTAAACTGGATAAAGATCTAACCGTTATCGATTTAACCCCTTGGTTGAGCGCTTGCACAACCAAGGTTGGTTTTTTATCCAATCGTTATCTTCCCAGTTTTGTGCATGACTTTATTGAACTGGTAACCACGCCACGCTCTGCTGAGAAAAATACTTAAAATTCTCCCCATTCTTCATCAGAAGACGGGGTTGGTTCAGACGATTTCATAGGCGCAGGCGCTTCCTTTTTCGGCGTTGATGCGGTTGGCTGCGTCACTGGGCTAATGATTTTCGGCGGAGGTGTCAGCTTGACCTGGCCGTTTTGGCTAATGGTAAAGAATGCCATCTCCGTTTCTAAACCGCGTGCCTGATCCGACATACTTTCTGCCGCAGCAGACGTTTCTTCAACCAAGGCGGCATTTTGCTGGGTTGCAGAATCAATGCTACCAATCGCTTGTTGCAACTGTTGAACCCCTTTGGTTTGTTCTTGAGAAGCATTGGCTATTTGCTCACTCATTTCGGCAACCGTTTCAATTCGCTGCGTAATACCATTGATCGCTTCGCCAGACTCTCCTGCCAAACGAGTTCCTTGATTGATCCGTTCAACACTTTCATTAATTAAGCGCGAAATATCTTTGGCGGCTTCAGCAGATTTGCCTGCCAGGCTCCGAACTTCACCTGCCACCACCGCAAAACCGCGACCATGGTCACCCGCACGAGCGGCTTCAACGGCCGCATTGAGCGCCAATAAATTGGTTTGGAAAGCAATGCCATCAATAATGGTGACAATATCAGCAATTTTGTGACTGGATTCTTGAATCGCACTCATGGCTTCAATGGTTTGATCCATGACTGAAGCCGCTTGCTTAGCCTGTTGTTGCACTTCTTGCTCAAGCTGGGTCGCTTGCTTAGCACTTTCTGCGTTATTTAACACCGCTGCACTGAATTCTTCCATGGTCGCAGACCCTTCTTCCACCGAAGCCGCATTTTGTTGAACACGATCACTTAAATCCATCGCACCTTGTGCAACCTCTTTAGCGGACTGATTCACCTCTTGAGCGATGTGCTGAACCTTAAGAATAATATCATTTAAGTTGGTTGCATTATGATTGATGGAGTCTTTTAACCCCAATAACTGTCCAGAACACTCGATGCTAACGGCTTTGGTCAAATCCCCTTTGCTCTGAGCCTGCATCACTTGAACAATATCACCAACCACCGATTCCAGTTGCTGTAGGGTTTCATTGATATTCGATTTCATACTGCCAAGTTGCCCCTGAGCTGGCGCATCAACGCGTTGCGCAAAATCGCCGTCCGCAACTTTCTTCATCACCCCATCAATATCGACAATAATTTCATTCAAACGACTCAGTGTCATCGACACTTTATCTAGAATCGCTTTATAATCGCCTTTGGCTTGATGTGACAGAGACTGTTCAAACTGACCGGTTGTCATCCAATCGAGTGCTTGGTTGGTTTGCTGGATCACTTCTGAAATATTTTCCGCCGTTTGATTCACATTTTGTTTTAACTGATCCAGATCGCCAACATATTGCTTATTAATCCGATGGGTAAAGTCACCGTCTGCTAAGCTTTTTAACACATCATTAACATCATAAATCCCTTGATCAAGCTGAGTCAGCAGCTGGTTTACGGCTTCACCCATTTGCTTGGTCTCATCTTTACTTCTTAGCTGAAGTCGTGCTTTAAAGTCAAACCGCTCACTCACCATAGTCAAGAAGTCCGTCACCTGTGTAATCGGCTTAACGATATTACGTACCAAAGCAAACGACAGGGCAATTAACGCAAGGGCAATAAAAAAGCCAAACACCACCATATTACGAATCATTTGAGCTTGGGCTTCTTCGATCACCGTTAAATCCGTCAATAACACTGCCTTAACATTAAGGTCGTTGCCACCCCCGTTAAGCGTGAGTTCATTACGAGCATAATGTAGATTATTCAAATCTAAATCACTCAGGCTAGCGTCAGCTAATATATTGAGTGACTGTGTCATCTGCTGTTGATTCATTCCAGCAACAGAATGGCCGACTACTCGATCTTCCGCAATAAAGACCGTGTCTGACCCTGATAAGGATTTCAATTTATTTGCAAAGTCATTATTAAGATAAGATCCTACCTTAAGCGTACCCACGACTTCTTCTTGAAAGACAACCGGGTGAACCGAATCCAAACTCACCTTTCCAGATGACTTCGAATAATTTAACCCAGCAGCCGACTCACCCTTTAGTGCCTTAGCCACGAGTGGATTAGCTGAGTTATCATCGCCCTTCTTCTTAGGATTGTGACCTCTTGCTAAGACAACGCCCTGGTTATCCGTCAATTCAACGGAAGTAACGGCCGCATCATTTTCATGATACTGCTTAAAAAAATTAATCATCATTTCTTGCTTATCGCCCGTGTTATATTTCAAGGCGACTTGAAGCACGCGATTGCTTGAAATGGTCTGGGCAATTGAGTTGACAGAGCCTTGTTGTTGACTAATAAGCTCGGTAACAAGCGCTTGACCGCGCTGTGAATTATCTTCTATTTGCTCATTCGCGAAGTCGGATATTCCAAGAAAAGCATTCGAAACCATTGCACCACCCGATACCACCAGTGCCAGTATCATTAATAAGGTGATTTTTAATTGTATTTTCATGCAGCCTCCATCTATAACATTATCGAGCGCCCAAAAGAGAGTTTCTCCGTCTTCCCAATCCAAGACACCAATCAACAGCGTCGTTTTGGTATGCAACAACTATGCCATATTCAGGCCATAGCTGACTGTATTTTGTATCAATCTCAATCAGATAAGTTAGAAACAATTGCATCATTCTACTGAAAATTACGCGTACAAACAGAACAAATACGAACAAATATTTTTATGACGCTTGTTTATGAAAATTTCAGATGATTCTGACACCAAGCGATAAAGGCTTTTGCCTCTAATGGTGGGCTATAGCAATAGCCTTGCCCCAGCTGACAGCCTTTTTGTTGTAGATAGGCAACTTGTCGCTGTTTTTCCACACCTTCGGCAATAACTTCTACGCCCACTGCATTCCCCACGGCAATAATGGCATCCACAATGGCAATATCCTCCTTATCATCCGGAAGCGATCGAATAAATGATTGATCAATCTTAAGCTGATCTAATGGCAATTTTTTAAGATAAGACAACGAAGAGAAGCCGGTACCGAAGTCATCCATGGCTAGCTTCACGCCCAGTTCTTTCAATTGATGAAGCATTTCAATACCGGCTTGTTCATTCTGCAACAAGAAACTTTCGGTCACCTCCAGCTCAAGTATCTCTGCCTTAAGACCGGTTAAATGTAATACTTCAGCTACGGTTGATACAAACCCTGGATGCATGAGTTGTACGGTGGAGACATTGACCGATATACGTTGCAAAACCAAACCCTGAGATTTCCAGTCAAACCATTGCTGACAAGCCTGCAATAGCATATCTCGGCCTAAAGGAATAATTAATCCGGTTGACTCGGCAATATCAATAAATTTATTGGGCATGACCAATCCTAACTCAGGATGACACCAACGTACCAACGCCTCTGCACCCACCAATTCTCCGGTATCAAATGCAATCTGTGGTTGATAATAGGCCACCAACTGTTTTTGATCAATGGCTTTTCTCAGTGCATTTTCATAATAAAACACTTCAGTCGTGGATTCCGTCAATGCGGTTGTATGGTAGGCATATTGACTATGAGGGGCTTTTTTCGCTTCAAACAAAGCTTCATCCGCTGACTTCATTAAATCCAGCGCTTGATCTCCATCTTGGCTAGACATGGCAATTCCAACCTTGACATCTAACACATGGGATTGATTGCCAATTTCAAAGGGCGTTTTGAATAAGGATAAAAGCTGTTCAGCAAATTCAGAGACTTCATTCTTATGCAGGATGGACTCTAACAGAATCAAAAAGTTATCCGCGCCCAACCGAGCAACAGAATCCTCAGAATCCAACATCTTATTGAGGCGCATAGCGACGTTTTTCAACAGTTGATCGCCATACTCATAACCCACGGCATCATTAATGGTTTTAAAACGGGCGATATCGACAATGAGTAGCGCCACTTGTTTGGTTTCGCTACGTGTTTTTTTAATCGCTTGCTGTAAACGATTCTTAAATAACGACACATTGGGCAAGCCGGTTAAAATATCATAAAAAGATAGGCGATTGATCTCTTGCTCGGTGGCTTTTTGCTGACTCAAGTCATTCATTAAACCCACATAATGAATGACTCGACCGGCATTGCTTCTCACCTCATTAATCGTTAACCATTCTGGATAAATGGTTCCATCCTTTTTGCGATTCCAAATTTCACCTTGCCAAACTCCTTCCTGCTTTAAGGTTTGCCACATGTCTTCATAAAAGGCTTGATTATGCTGACCCGAACTCAGAATAGACGGGTTTTTGCCCACCACTTCCGAAAAACGATAACCGGTAATTTCTTCAAATTTCTTATTGACCAATACAAATCGGTTCTCAACATCCGTTACCACTATCCCTTCTCCGGCATTATCAAATACCGAGTGGGTTAACATTTGGAAGCGTTCATTTTCAGCTAAAAAAGTCAGGTCATTGATAACAATCAGGTGCGCAGGTTCCGCATGGTAAGTAATGGGTTTATGAGTCATTTGTACCTGACAAAGACGGCCATCATGACACAATAATTCATGCATAGACGTTGTCGGATGATGGCGATCATTGTCATCCATACACGCCAAAATCTCTTCACGATTTTGGTGCGGAATAATGGCTTCCAATGTTAAAGACAACAAGGTCTTTTCTTCGTACCCGAGCATCCGAATAATTTCTTGATTGGCAAACGCAATCTTATGATTTTGATGGATGAGAATCCCATCTGAAGACATGCTCAATAAATCACGATAAAGGGTTTCGGCTTCTAATATCCGATGCTCTTTTTCTTTAATGCTTCGGCTGGCATGGTAATGAAAATTTTCTTCGATATGCTGTAATAATTCAGAAAAACTAATCAACCCGACCAACTCACCCGTAGCCGTCTCCACTCCCAAACGCTCTTTAAAGGCCAAGTAGCCAATTCTCGAACGGATACAGATGATGACTCAACCTCTCCGGCAAAATGTTTTAATAAATCCCTAACCGAAATCAAGCCATGAGCATCTTCGTCTTTCACCACTAAGGCATCAACCGACTTATTGGCCATCACGGCCATTACATCCGGCAAAGCCGCATCGGCCATCACCCAATTTAAATGACCGCTCATTAATTCCTTCAACAGAATGCCATCTAAGAAAGATTCACTTTGTTTGGCATTCACCAAATCCAGTTCTGATAAAACACCAACCCCTTCACCGCTATTATCAACCACCAATAAATGGCGGATTTTCATTTTGTGAAAAAGGTAGGTAGCGGATGAAATCAGCTCATCTTGATGGATTCGGCAAACAGGTGAGTTCATCACCTCTTTTATGGGCTGGAACAATATATCCGGCTGGGTAATATCCAATTTTACAAAATCGGTCCGGGTCCAAATGCCAACAATTTCCTGATCTTCCTCTATCAAGATGGAACCGATTTTCTGTTGAGTAAACTGTTGAATAACCGTTTTAATCAACGTATCAGACGAACACGTCACTAACCCATAGTGCATGAAGTGTGACACTAATAATGGCATGTGCGAAATGTCTTGTGAGCCTTGAAGGCTTGGGGTTGGTGACTTTATCATGATGGCATCATTCTACCGTAAGGACTTAAAAAATGATAAAACTTATTTTTTATCCAACCCTGACTCCTGGGTAAAACATGATTGAAATCAAGCTTATTATTTTTTGGCTATTGTCGAATTAAGCGACTCAAATTAAACGTTTTTTCAAAATTAGATCGATAAGGGTTGATATCCAACCCTCCCCGGCGTAAATAGCGTGCATAAACAGTGAGTTTGGAGGGGGCACACTGCGCCATAATATCGCAAAATATGCGCTCGACGCATTGCTCATGGAATTCATTATGCTCACGAAAAGAAATGATATAGCGTAACAGTCCTTCTGGATCAATTTCAGGACCTTCATAACGAATCAATACCGATCCCCAATCCGGTTGCCCCGTCACGA
>CBFHUY010000045.1:0-13344 GCA_965658885.1 Hydrogenovibrio sp. | reverse complement strand
GCCAAAGTTAATGGCAGAAATTGTCGCCAAGCCGATATTAAGGCGTAAGCTCTTTCAAATCGACTTTCTGGCGACCTTAAGTGGTGAAATGTTGGTGACATTAATCTATCGTCGGGCTTTACAACTGGAAACCCATAATGGGCTTCAAACAGACCCTGATTGGCTGGCAGCGGCACAAACGCTTAAAGCACAATTGCCAATTACCCATATTATTGGCCGAGCCAGAAAGCAAAAAATTTGCTTGGATCAGGATTTTGTCACAGAACAGCTTCAAGTGGATGGGCAAACGTTTCATTATCAGCAGGTTGAAAATAGCTTTACTCAACCCAATGCCCAAATGGCGCAGAAGATGTTGCATTGGGCACGCAAAATGGCGGCGATTGCCAACCCTGACAAACAAGGGGATTTGATAGAGCTCTATTGTGGTAATGGTCATTTTTCGATTGCCTTGGCCGAACACTACCGCCAGGTTTTGGCCACCGAGATTTCCAAAACGTCTGTTGCTTCGGCGCAAGTCAATATTGCTTCCAATCAAACACACAATGTGACGGTGGTGAAAATGGCTGCAGAAGAAATTTCTGCGGCTTTGCAAGGACAATCCTTTAGACGATTAAAAGACATTGATTTAAACGGTTATGATTTTAATACCATCTTTGTTGATCCTCCTCGATCAGGGTTGGATGATTTAACCCGAGAAATGGTGGCTCGATTTGATCACATTATTTATATTTCCTGCAATCCAGAAACCCTCGCAACAGATTTGGTTGAAATTCAGAAAACCCATCAAGTTGTTCAAACCGCCCTTTTTGATCAATTTCCCTATACCCATCACATTGAAAGTGGCGTGTTTTTAAAGAGGAAATCACAATGATACTGGCTTGGTTGGGCGCACTCTGTATTGGTTTAAGCTTGGGTTTATTAGGGTCTGGCGGTTCGATTTTAACCGTTCCCGTTTTAATCTATTTGGTAGGACAAGACCCTAAGGTTGCCATCGCCGGTTCTTTGTTAATTGTCGGCATTATCAGTATTTCTTCGGCACTGCCTTATGCTATGCAAAAGCAGATTCGGTGGCGCACAGCGCTGTTATTTGGTGGGCCGGGTATGTTAGGTGCGGCTTTGGGTGCTTGGGGCGCGCATTATGTGAGTAGTACCCTCCAGATGTTGGTATTTGCCGCCTTACTCTTATCGGCAGCCTATTTGATGTTTAAACCAGTGAATCTGGATGAAAATGACGAACCCACTTCCGAACGGGCCTTTTATAAAATTGGGCTGGATGGCTTAATTGTTGGTGCCATTACCGGATTGGTCGGGGTTGGCGGCGGGTTTTTAATTATTCCGGCTCTGGTGTTGCTGGGTGGGTTATCCATGCGATTGGCGGTCGGAACCAGTTTGGTGATAATTGCGGCAAAATCGCTCGTTGGCTTTGTCGCCTATTTGCAGGTTCTTGAAGCGCAGTCACTCAGTATTGACTGGCATATTATCTTATTGTTTTCTCTGATTGGTGTCATTGGCGGTTGGTTAGGGCATAAGGCCAGTAGCTTGGTCAATCAGTCATTATTAAAGCAGGTGTTCGCCGTCTTTTTAGTGCTGATGGGCGGGTTTATATTCTGGCAAAATATCAGTGGATTGATGGTCTAATCTCTCATCTACTGTTAATAAAAAATACGCTACACTTGGGTTGGAATGGTTGCTTTGATAATAAATGAAAAGCATACCATTTTTGAAAAAGAAGGTTGAAAAGAAGCGTATAAACACTTGCTTAATTTTTTTGCTTGAATTAAACTTTGTTTTAACAATGTTATTACGTAAAAAGGTTGGCCATGCAAACAACGCTTAGAAATATTGGTAATTCCCGTGGAATAATCATTCCATCTTCAATCATTGAACAACTTCATATCGAAATTGCAATTGAAATGGAGGTGCAAGATGGCGCGTTACTGTTGAAACCTTCTAATATTCCTAGAAAGGGTTGGTTTGACAATTACAATCCTGCCGAAGATGTAGAGCCATTATCTGATATGAATACGTTGGATAGTGAACAAGAGGACTGGGAATGGTAAGTAGGGGGGACGTTTACTGGGTTGAACTAGACCCGACTGTTGGCACTGAGATTAGAAAAACTCGCCCTTGTTTAATCATTTCACCAGACGACATGAATCGTGTTTTACCAAGAGTTATTATTGCCCCGATTACATCAAAAGGACAGGCCTTAGGTTGTCGTCCAGAAGTCATGTTTGATGGCAAGCAAGGGCGTATTTTGCTTGACCAAGTTCGAACGGTTGATAAAAAACGCTTAAAAAACAAAATGGGAGAAATTCCTTTGAACCTATGGCACGATACATTAATTCAAATGCTATCGTAAAGGCGTGTTTAAGCAACCTGATTCCTACCATCGATTTGCTAACCTGAGATTTATTTGCTTGAAATAGACCGATGGCCTTTGGCTTTTCGGTGTTGAATGTTCTGTAGCATTTCACCATCCAATTCATAAGCTTGAGCAAACCCTTTCACAAAGTTGGCTTGGGTTGGCGTGAGTTCAAAAAGATGAAAGTCGGCTAAATTTCGCAGTACTGACATCATTTCGCCTAACTGGGCTTCCATTGCGTCAATCAATTCAGGCCAGTCCGCATCGGTTCTTTCGATTGGGCGGGCTGAAACTTTGAGCGTGGCTCGTTTTCGCGCAAACAGGTCACTGGCAGTTTCTTCCGCTTCAATAAACAACAAACTCGCCGCTGGCGTCTTCATTAAATTGTCGGTATGCTGTGCCAATTCAGAAATGAAAATATAGAAATGGCCATTTTGTTGAAGAATCGGCGCATAACTGGCATCAGGCGTGCCTGTTGCGTTGACTGTTGCTAAAATAGCCGACTGGAATGTTCCAATAAAGGCATGGAAATCATTGGCAATTTGATTGAGTGCTGGTTTCATGGCATTCCAAAAGTTTACGACATTGAAGTTGGCAAGCTAAACCGTGAAATAATGCTTGCCGAGTTAACGCCAATTTTAACGCAACAGCCGCTCCGAAGGAATGCCATTGCTGACAGAATCCAACAATTCCCTATTAACCGTTTTGACAAAACCACCCTGGTTGCTGTTTTGGCTAGGCGTGTTACTGCTTGCACTTGCCGGTTATTCGTTGTCAATGGGTGCCTTGACCATTGGCACTAATGAAGTGTTGGCCAGCTTAATCGGTCAAGCTGCACAGCCACAAACGGCCATGATTATTACCGAAATTCGTTTGCCACGGGTTGTTTTAGCGATTTTGGTAGGAGCAGGCCTGGGCATTTCTGGCGCGGCAATGCAAGGGTTGTTTCGAAATCCCCTAGCAGATCCGGGATTGGTGGGGGTTTCCAGCGGTGCCGCTTTGGGGGCGGTGATGATCATTGTCTTGGGGGCGACTTGGTTTCAAGGTTGGCTTAGTTATTTAGGGGTTACCGCCTTACCCTTAGCGGCCTTTTTGGGCGGGCTGGCGGTGACCAGTTTAATTTACCGACTATCAACCCGAAACGGTCAAACGGATGTGGGGCTGATGTTACTTGCCGGTGTGGCACTCAATGCGATGTCGGGTGCTGCCATTGGGTTATTAAGTTATTTTGCCACAGCAGAGCAACTGCGCTCGCTGACTTTTTGGAGTCTGGGGTCTTTGGCAAGTGCGGATTGGTCGTCGATTAGTATGGTTTCTGTGCCCATTTTACTGGCCGTGGTGGGCTTGCCTTTTGTGGCAAGAGGGCTCAATGCTTTTTTAATGGGCGAAGCGGTTTCGACCCACATGGGCTATGGCGTTAAACGGCTTAAATGGATTGTTATCGGTCTCACGGCCTTGGCAGTGGGCGCGGCGGTTTCGGTCAGTGGTGTCATTGGCTTTGTGGGGTTGGTGGCACCGCATATTGTCCGAGCACTGACCGGCCCCGATCATCGATGGGTGATGCCAGGCAGTGCATTGGTTGGGGCACTGTTGGTTTTAGGATCGGATTTGGTTGCGCGTAGTTTACTCGCGCCATCAGAAATTCCGATTGGCATTATTATGTCGGCAATTGGTGGCCCTTTCTTTTTATGGTTGCTAATGCAACGAAGACCGAGAGTGGGGTTTTAAATGTTACGTACCCATCACTTATCCATTGAATTAAACCACCAGCCGATTCTTTCCGAGCTGAATATCACTTTTTCACCTGGTAAACTGACGATCTTATTAGGGCCGAATGGTGCAGGAAAAACCACCTTGCTAAAAAGTTTGAGTGGTGATCTTCCTGAGGCATTTTCCCAAGTTTCCTTAGAAGGTCAGTGGCTTGACTCCTTTTCACCTCAAACATTGGCGAAACAGCGTGCAGTGATGCCGCAATCCATTCATTTAGAGTTTCCTTTCCGTGTGACGGAAGTGGTCGAAATGGGATTGGTTCATCAGTTTTCTGCATCAAGCCGAGCAAGTAAAGTGATGGAGGCATTGTCATGGTTTGATATGACAGAGCTAGCGCACCGTAATTATCTCACCCTTTCTGGTGGCGAACAGCAGCGGGTGCAATTGGCCAGAGTGTTTGCGCAAATTGGCTTTCAACCCGAAACCGCCAGTCGCTATTTATTGCTTGATGAATGTACTGCCCACTTAGATTTAGCCCATCAACACCAAGTGTTTAAATTACTCAAAAATTGGATTGCGCAGCGTGACGTTGGTGCGATTTTGGTCTTACACGATTTAAATCTGGCTGCCCAATATGCCGATGAATTGGTACTCATGCATCAAGGAAAATTGGTTTGCCAAGGCAGTGTGCAGCAGGTTATCACCGAACAGCATATTGCTCAGGTTTATGGTATTGAGGTTCAGATACACCAACACGCACAAGGTTGGCCAATGGTCGTTGCAGGATAAAAAACCAATTTAACCCCCATCAGGTGTAATGAAAAACGACATCGATTGCAATAATGTAATCTTTGGTGCGTTTTATCAATTTTTATTACATCTTGCCTTTATTCAATTGGCTTATGATTGCCGGCATCTTATTTTTGATAGCAATATCAGGGTGTGTGGTTTTTATGCTGACAAAGTTTTCTAATAACGATCAACTGTTATCTCAGGTTTTTCATGGCAGTCGCACGGCGATGGTCATCGTAGACACATC
Organism: Hydrogenovibrio sp.; assembly: GCA_965658885.1. Taxonomy (GTDB): domain Bacteria; phylum Pseudomonadota; class Gammaproteobacteria; order Thiomicrospirales; family Thiomicrospiraceae; genus Hydrogenovibrio. The sequence goes on along the minus strand of CBFHUY010000045.1, from coordinate 8,230 downwards.
CGGTGTGATCCATGCGATGAATTCAGTGATGACGAATATGACCAAGCTGCCACTGGAAGATGTTGTGGGTAAGTTACATTGGTCCGTTTTTATTCCGCCAGCAGATGTCCCACAGGCTGAAGAGTTTTTTAATCAATTGTTACAAGAAGAGGGTGGCCCCTGCACCATACAGGCGGATATGTTGACAAAGGATGCCGAGAAGCTACCCATGAATTGGGAATTTTCGGTGTTGCGTGACCATCAAGGTGCTATTGAATTTGTGGTAATGATGGGACACGAACTGTCTGATGATCTGTTTCAAGGCCAATATTCAGTCATGTGCGATCAGATATTGGAAGCCATGTATCCGGTTATGATTACTGATGCCAATGCCGAAATCTTAAAAGTGAATCGCGCCTTTACTGAAATTACTGGATACAAAGCGGTTGAAGTGATAGGTAAGAACCCCCATATTTTGAGCTCTGGGCTATATGGTGAGGCGTTTTACCATCAATTATGGCAGTCTCTGTTGCAGCAGGGGCAATGGAGTGGTGAGTTAACCAATCGGCATAAAGATGGCCATACCTTTACGGAAAGTGCACGCATACAAGCCGTTTATGATGACCGTCAGCAAGTACGATATTTTGTTGCCAGTTTCAGCGATATTTCCGAATTCAAGAAAAACGAGAATGAATTAAAGTTTTTATCACGTTTTGATAAAGACACGGGCTTGGTTAATCGAGCTCATTTCTTGCGTCAGTTGGATTGGGTTCAACAAAAATGCCAACAAAAAGGCCTAAAAGGACTGTTGTTCTATGTACGTTTGGAGCGTTTAGAAAAACTGAATATCAATCATGGACGGACTTTTACCGATTCAACTATTTTGAATCTTGTTAATTATATTGAGCAATCGATTAGCGATTATCACTATCTGTTAGGACGGATTAGCGGCTCAGGGTTTGGTGTTTGTCTTTATGATCTTGCTGAAACCGATATCGATTTGGTTATTAGAAATATTATTGATCAGTTTCAACACTTATCCAGCAATTGTTTATTAACGCTGGATGAAGGCGAAAAGCATTTTGATATCGGTAGTAAGCTGGGCATTTGTGATTTCCCAAATACGCAAGCACAATCCTTGACCCCTGCAGATATTTTATTAGACCATGCCATTTTGGCATCGCATAAAGCCAATGACTCTATCGAAGCCTATGAGGTTTACAGCGAATCTTTGCAGAAAACGATGGATAATGCACATGAATTAGATGTTGCATTATCTCATGCTTTGCATGACCTAGATCAATTCGAACTTTATCACCAACCTCAGTTTAATCATCACGGGGAAATGGTCGGGGGTGAAGCGCTGATTCGTTGGCATTTAGAGGGTGAATTTATTTCCCCTGCAGAGTTTATCCCACTGGCTGAAAAATCCAAAGCCATTGTCAAAATAAGTCATTGGGTAATTAAGCAAGCGGTAGATCATTTGAAAACGCTTAATGACGAAGGCTTGATAGATTGTTATCCGTTGTATTCTGTTAATTTTAGCCCGCGTTGTATTATGGATAACAAGCTGATTGATTTTCTGGAAGAGCAAGTAGCAAACTTTCCTGAAGTTGCTCAGCATATCAAAATTGAAATTACCGAAACGGCCTTTATTAATGAGTTTGAGCGTTTCAAAAAACGCTTAGATAGGGTCAAATCACTTGGGTTTAAAATTTCCATTGATGATTTTGGCACCGGCTATTCGTCATTATCATATTTATCCGAATTGGACTTTGATGAGCTAAAAATTGATAAAACATTTGTCGATAAGCTGAATAGTCAGTCAGACGATTCGTCTCGAATTATTAAAGCGATTACGGGTATGGCCAAGGTGCTGAATGTCAAAGTGGTGGCTGAAGGTATTGAGACACAACAACAATTTGAGCAGCTGAAGCAATTAGAGTGTGATATTTTTCAAGGTTATTGGTTCAGCAAGCCCTTGCCATTTGGTGCATTATTAAATTTGATAAAGTCCAATCAATCTTCTGTTGATTATCAATAGAACGTATAGTATTTTTTTATGATGTGGGCGAAACGGGTCGGTATAATAAGTCGAAAGACGCTTTTTTAGTCGGCGAGTGTTCGTTTGAAATTAGTATGAAACAATTGGTTGCGTTTGTTTTCAACGCTTGAATTTAGGTAAATATTATTTTTTATGGATAAGAAAACACAGATACCAACAACAACGGTACTGGTGGTCGAGGATGATGCTCATACGCAATTATTGGTTCAAACCTTTCTGCAAAAAGACCCTCAGTTCAAGCTCGTCTTTACCAGTTTGGGTGGGCAGGCGATTCACTATATTGAGCAATATCAGCCAGATATTATTATCTTGGATATCGTACTTCCGGATGTTTCGGGGTTGGATTTACTCAATCAATTTCGCACCTTAACCGATGCCGGCATTATTATGTTTTCAGGCTCGGAAGCCATTAGCGATAAAGTGAACTCTTTACATCGTGGTGCAGATGTATTTTTGCAAAAGCCGGTTGATTTAAATTACTTAAGAGCGTCCATTATTCGATTGCGTGATCGCTTGAAAGAGAGAGAGGCCGATCATAAATCAGCAGTTTCTTCAAATAATAGCGAAGTCCCTTGGGTTTTGAATAGCACCAAGTGGTCGCTTGATTATAATCAAACTTCGGTGATGCTCACCCCCAGTGAATTCAAGCTGCTTGATTTACTGGTCGATAGTGGTGATAAACCAGCTTCAACGGCTTGGTTAGGTCAGATGTTGCATCGAGATGAATACGAAAGCTATGACAATGTAATCAGTACGCTCATCTCTCGATTACGAAAAAAGGTCAAGACTCAAACCCAGGTTGATTTGTTGATTAAAGCCTACCGAGCAGAGGGCTATGTTTTATTGAGCGAAGTACACCGCATTTAACTTCACTTCCCAAATTACTTTTTAGTACTGACTCAAAATAACACAAAAGAGAACAAGCTATGGCCGTTGATTTTGGCTTTATTGATCACTTTCCCGAAGCCACTTTTATTACAAATAGTTCGTATAAAGTGGTCGCTGTCAATCCGGCACTCATTTCACTGTCAGAGCGCACAGAGCAGCAATTATTAAATGTCCGTTTAGACGAGTTATTCCAGTTCACGCCGGAAATCTCAATCGATTTGCCCGAGCATCAATCCGCTCATTTTTGTTATGCAACGAATCACCTTAAAGCGTTAGCCATTAAGAGTAAAAAAATCGTCATAGAGGGCGTTCCTTTTACCATTTATACCTGTCTTGATATTACTAATATTTGGTTGACCAAACAGGCACTTTATCAGCAGAAAAATTTATTGCAGACCGTCATGGATGAAAGCCCAGATGTGATGCTTTTAAAAGACTGGGAAGGCAACTTTGTATTGTGTAACCAAACCGTGGCCAAGCTTTATAACACCACGCCCGAAGAAATGATTGGCAAAGAAGATGGTTACTTTACCGGTAATAAAGAACAGGCAGATTTCTTTAAAAAGAATGTACAAGATATTATGCGGCGCTTTGAGACGGAAGTAGTTTTTGAAAATTCAACCAATGCCGAAACGGGTGAAGTGCGGCATTTCCAGTCGATTAAAAAACCTTTATTAAATGAAAAGGGTGAAAAGCAGATATTGGTCATTGCTCATGATATTACCGATATTGTTCGTGCTAAAGAACGTATAGAACAAAGCGAAAAGCGTTTGGAATATGTGATGCAGGCCACCCAAGAAGGGGTTTGGGACTGGCATATTCCATCTGGCGGCTTGCGTCATAATATACAGTGGTATGAGTTGCTTGGCTTACAGGCCAAGGAGTTAACGGGTCAAATGTCTGACTTTATGGCGCGGTTGCATCCAGATGATAAAGCGACCATTTTGGCTAGAGTTGAAAAATGCTTATCAGGTGAGACATCGCATTATTATTCTGAACACCGCATGATTAAAAAGAATGGTGAAATCATGTGGGTGCAGGATCGAGGTCAGGTGGTTGAAAGGGATGAAGCGGGTAGTCCGATCCGAATGGTGGGCTCTTTTGCTAACATTAATGAGCGCAAAGAGGCCGAAGCTAGGTTACAAGAAGCAAAAGAGTTAGCCGAAAGTGCGAACCAAGCTAAATCTGAATTTTTAGCCAATATGAGTCATGAAATTCGCACGCCGATGAATGGCATTTTAGGCATGGTACAAAAATTGTTTGATTCGCCTTTGAATGATGAACAGAGAGCGGACTTAGAAGTGGTGTTCTCCAGCGGTGAGTTGTTGCTAAAACTGCTCAATGATATTTTGGATATTTCCAAAATCGAAGCAGGCAAGATAGAGTTTGAAAGTACAGCCGTATCGCTTCGTGATCTTATGATGCAAATTGTGCAGTTATTGCAACCGTCTGCACTGGCAAAAGAGCTTGATTTATCGTTTCAGTTAGATGGATTATCGGTTGACTGGATTAAAACCGACCCCCATAAACTGAAGCAAGTGATATTGAATTTGGTTGGCAATGCCATTAAGTTTACGGAAAAAGGACAGGTAGTTATTCGGGTTGAGCAAGCAGAACGCCCTCAATTTTTGCGCTTTTCAGTCCAAGACTCCGGTAAGGGGATTAGTGAGTCGGAGCAGCAAAAATTATTCAAAGCTTTTTCACAGGTCGATGCATCGGTCACACGTCGTTTTGGTGGCACCGGATTAGGTTTGTCCATCAGTAAGCAACTGATTGAGCATCAGGGTGGAAATATCGGCTTAACTTCTCAAGAAGGGCAAGGTTCAACCTTCTGGTTTGAACTGCCTTATGAAGTGGTTTCTGGGCCATTACCGGAGAAAGAAGGGCAGGCACACCTTAATGAGGTCACCTTTACAAATCAAAATGTTTTGGTGGTGGAAGACAATTTGGTGAACCAAAAGGTTGCATTGGCGTTTCTGAAAAAGCTGAACTTAAATGCCCAGGCCTGCGCTAATGGTGAGGAAGCACTACAAAAACTCCGAAAAGGGCAGTTTGATGTCGTGCTAATGGATTGCCACATGCCCATTATGGATGGTTATGCCGCTTCTCAAGCTATCCGCGATGGTGAAGCGGGAGAGCAAAATAAAAACATTCCCATTATTGCTCTGACAGCCAATGCCATGTTGGAGGACAAAGAAAAATGTTACGCTGCGGGCATGAATGACTTTATTACCAAGCCAGTGAAAATTGATGTGTTAAAAACCGTTTTGAATGCGTGTTTTACTCCTTCTCAATAATTAAACCTAACCTTAACACCATAGATTTTTGAGTGGTTTTCACCTTACTCCGCTTTTTTCCAAATGCGCGGGGGGTTAAATATGTCTTACAAAATCCATTTGTTGATGAAGTATTCGAATGACTTCAACACGATGATTATCAATTATTCTGAAAAAGATCACATGTGATCCCGAACTGATTTTTCGATAGCCTTTTCTTATATGACCGATATCGGTGGAAGCTGAAAAATCACTAACTTGTGCTTGTATGTCAACCCATAGATCACGGACGTATTTCTCGGCCTGTTTACTTCCCCATTGGCTTAAAGTGTAATTCCAAATGTCGTCCAGGTCCGATCTGGCTTTGGGTGTTAAAAAAAACTGCTCATTCATGGAAAAAGTTATTTCTTTTTGTCTTCAACGAAAGCATCAATATCAAATTTTGTTGGCGAGCCTGAGTTTTCCCCTTCTATCAAGGCAAGCCTTAATGCTTCTAATTTCATGTGATCTCGTCTGATCAGATCCCGCACGTAATCTGATGAATTAGAATAAAGTCCATTTTGAACGCATTCTTCCACCCAGTTTTTCATTTGGTCTGGTAATGAAATATTCATAGTTGCCATGACATTTTCCCTTTTGCTTAAATTGAATTTTAGATTATACATTATGGCAATCTTTGCCATTGGTCAACTTGAAAATAAAAGAATTTTGAGTAGAAAAAAGAAAAACTTTGATTCTCTGACGTCCTGCTGGTATTTTGAGCGGTCTTAAGTGTGGGTTTTAATAAAGTCTTTAAAAACGAGGAATGGCAAAGGTTTGGAAAAGAAATAGCCTTGAATATCATGGCAACGGCGTTTTTCAAAAAAGGCGAGTTGCCTTTGGCTTTCTAAGCCTTCAACGGTGACTTTTAAGTTAAACGTCTGTGCCAAGGCCATAATCGCATTGACCACCGCCACACTTTCATTTGAGTCAGGAAGTTCATCAACAAAGGATTTATCGATCTTGAGCCGAGTAATGGGCAGTTGTTGTAAGTAGTTCATAGAGGAGTACCCTGTACCAAAATCATCAATGGCCAAATCAATACCCATTTTTCGAAAGTCCCCGAGTGTTTGAATGGCCGATTGTTCGTTGGTGGCAATATAGCTTTCGGTCACTTCCAGTTCCAACGCTTCTGCAGGCATTTGGTTGGCGTCTAAGCAATTTTGAACGGTCGTTAGCATGTCGCTAAACTGCAATTGGATATTAGAGATATTGACACTGAGTTGATTCAATTTTAACCCAGCTTTGTGAAGGCGTGACCAGTCCGCACAGGCTTGGTTAAGCACCCATTTACCAATTTCAATGATTAGATGGGTTTCTTCAGCGATCGGTATAAATTCATCAGGACGCACTTGTCCAAGCGAGGCGCTATTCCAGCGTAATAGGGCTTCTGCCCCAACCACTTTTTTGCTATGGATATCTATCTTCGGTTGATAATGAAGATGGAACTCCGAGTCCTTTCTTAACGCTAATTTAAGTGCTTGGATAATGTCACTGCGTCGCTCAATCGAGTCGGAAAGGTCTTTTGAATAGAAGCTAAAATTATTGCGACCATTATCTTTTGCCATATACATGGCTAGGTCGGCATTTTTGGTGAGGGTGAGTGCATCTTTGCCATGATCTGGGTAAACGGCAATGCCGATGCTGGTGGAAATATTAATTTCGTGTTCGGAACAGGTAAACGGTTGATGAAACGAGTCGATAATGGTTTGAGCGATTTCTTCAAGTGCTTTTCTTGAATGGAAGCGCGTGGTAAAAATATTAAACTCATCGCCCCCAATTCTTGCGAGCACATCGCTTTTTTCCATCGTTTTATCTAATCGGTTCGCCACTTTTTGTAACAGTTCATCGCCAATATCATGCCCTAATGTATCGTTGATTTGTTTAAATTGATCCAAATCTAAGAATAGCAGTGCCAGCGGCTGTGATTGACGTTTAGCTTCTTTCAAAGCGTAGTTGAGTTCAAGGCTAAATAAACTGCGGTTCCCCAGTGTGGTCAAAGCATCGTGAGTGGAGACATATTCCAGGTGTTCATGGGAGCTTTTCAGCTCAGATTCACGGTGTTTAACGGTTGAAGCCAGCTCATTTATTTGAAAAGAAATATCTTCAAGCTCATCGCCCGTTTGAATCGGTGGTGTGTGACTGTAGTCCCCTTGTTTAATCTTGTCGATTTGTCGCATGAGCGAGTCGATGGGATTGGACAGTCGCAGTTTTAGAAAACGATATGCAATTAATAATGCAACGAAAATGATTAACAGTAAGAACAGAACCAACTGTTGGCGGTTATCCGATAAGGTTTGATTTAAAAAGGTTTTGTCCCATTCCAATTGTAAATAGAGCGGTTTATCCTCGGTGCTGAAACGGTAGATGCTTCGATAATCCTGGCTTGTTTCAATAAAATTGGTTTGACGCTGTTTTGCAGTCAGTAGCGGTTGTGCCAGCGCTTCATATTCAGAGTTGTCCGAAACCGTCACATTGACGTTGAGTTCTTTGGAAACCGTTTCAAAATAGGCGTTATTTAAGTTATCGGCCATTTCAATATGGGCTAGCGTTTTTTTAGAATCGGGTTCAAATATACTTTGATGGGCAATAATGTATAGGCTGTTATCGAGATAGTGATAAGTGGTTAGGCTTCCGTGCAGAAGTTGAGGCTGAGTGTAATATAAAAAATGTTTGAATTTTATGGAATGGGGGGTGACATAGGGCTGCTTCTTAAAAAATTCTTCAAATTCATGTTTGCTATAGAGGACTTTTTGACCGTTTTCGTAAGAAATAAAATTGAGGGTATAACCTTTTTCTTCTTCATAAACAAACGCGACTAATTCTTCATTTTGGTCATAGAGAGAAATAAAGTGGTTAAACGCATTTTTGACCTTTTCCAATAATTTATTGGCAATAATTTTTTTTTCTTCATCCAATAAAATGGCGTTGTAGTTCTGTTTGTCTTGGTAATTATTGGTGAGCGATATAGAGGCAAGGAGAA
>CBFHUY010000044.1:0-13674 GCA_965658885.1 Hydrogenovibrio sp. | reverse complement strand
GTTCTAAAGACGACTTTAGCGCCGGGTTGTGCGGTGCGATTAATTTGCTGCCAGAGTTCGGTCAGTTGTTCAGCATCCATCCAGTCTTGAGCGTCCAATAATAAGTAAGCATTTAGGCTATTGGCAGGCATGGCTTTTAACCTTTCCGTCATGGATTGATGATGTAAGCTTAGGTGTTCTAGGTTTGTCTTCAGTGTTTCAAAAGACTCATTTTTTAAGTAGCGCGGCACTGCTTGACGATATTTGATGTCATAGCTGCGATTAAAAGCTTGCCAAGCAAAATAGTTGTCTTTTAGCGGGAAGTCGCAAGCCAATCGGCGTGCACGTTCTTTTAGCAGCAGGTGCATACCTTGTTGTTGCTGTTGCGCGTCTTTCACCATTTCATCAAACTGGGCGGGCGGGATGCCAAGACTGTAAAGCACAATGGAACGATGGCATAAGAACTTGACCAGTCGGGTATCAAATACTGGTGCGATGTGTTCGTCAAACAACTGTTGTTGTTCTTGCTTGTTACGGGCATTCATAATTTGGCTGATATCATAGCCCAATTGTCTGCTGACCCAATGAATCGCGCCAATAAAGCGCCCGAGCAGTCCATGCTGGTAAAAACCATCGCTGAAGAACGCTATGCGTTTTTTTCCAAACAATCCTTCTTTGCCCTCCCAATATAGCAAGGTTTTTTCGTCCAAATGAGGTCGCAGGTGTATGGCATAGCTATCTTGGTTTTTTGCAAGGTTGGCACGACCGAAGAAATCAAAGAAGGACTCGGCATCCGGGAGGTGTTTAATGGCGGTCAATTTTAAATTGAGTAACGCCAAATGGGCTTCATTCAAGTCCACAACCGTAATCGACTGCGGTGCTACGGTCAGATAATTCAATACATTGCATCCACCCGACGAAATGGTAAAAATCCGAGATTGTTCATTCAGGGAGAGGGCTTCAATATCCACTTCGGGGTCTTCCCAAATTTGCGGATAGACTAATCGGTCAAACCAGTGTGCAAAAAGTCGATCCAACAAGCCTCTACGACTTAGAAAAGGCGTATTGTGAACCGCGGTTTTAACTAGGTTTTTTGTTGCAGTCTCAGCACTGTCTAACATTGTCTTCTCCACCAATTGTGTTTGAATCATGGTACAAAGTAAAGATGACAATTCAGTGATGCTTTTATCACGCGTTTATGAGAAATTTATGACAAAACGCTAACGGATAAGCTAGCGTTGAGAAAGGTGGGTTTTGGCTAAAAATCGTAAATTAAAGTTAAAAAGGTTTCTGTGTCTCTTTTAACATTGCCAGCAGCAGGGGTATCGTTGTGACGGATTTTATAGTTCGCTTTTAAGCTTAGGCTGCCATTTAGCTTTACCTTGATTCCGGTGTTGGTTTCATATTGCATTTGGTCGCTACCACTGTAAATGGCGATGTCCTGTAAAAAACGAACGTTTTGATTGATGCCGTATTCGAAATTGGCAGAGGCTTTAACAATCGATTGTGAAAGGTCTTTTTGGCCACTGGTTTTGGCATAACTGGTGGTTTGACGACCTAAACCCACTTCGGATGACAGCACCAGATCAGTTTCATCATAGAAACTATAACCGAGACCAGCCAGCAAGTAGGTGTTTAAATCAATATCGACAAAACGGTCATTTTCCAAACGCAATTGCCCAAAACCATAGGCTTGAGGATAGGCGTTGAGAAACCAGTCTGCTTGCACTTCGCCCACATAGCGTTCTTCAGTGGCAACCTTATCTTCCGATTTATTCTTGGCTTCAACCAATCCTTTTAAACGGTAGTCTGCCTGTTTGTAGTCGGCAGTGAGCGCGGCATACATGGATTCTGAAACCACGTTTCCCGTGGTATTGGCATAACCTGCTTCCCCTGCACCGCTTAAGCCATGTTTGGGTTCGTCTTCAGCCAAAACGGGTTGCGTGATAAGCGTGCTACCGAGAGCAAGCAGTAAAACATTTTTGTTCATAGTTTGTCCTTAAGTTATTTTGAAGTAATCGTTGGATTGTTGGTGTGTAAATGCACGTCCATTTGGGGATAGGGAATGCCAATATTGGCCGCATCAAAGGCCTGTTTGACCTTCTCATTCATATCCCAAAGTACAGGCCAGTAGTCGGATGATTTGACCCAGGGACGGACATTAAAATCAATGCTAGAAGCGCCCAATTGGGCGATGTTGACCAGGGGTTCTGGATCTTTTAACACCCGTTCGTCAGCTTCGAGGAGTTGCATTAAAATCGATTTGGCCAATGCAATATCATCGTCGTAGCCAATGCCAAACACCATGTCCACTCGACGTGTAGGTTTGGCGGAATAATTGATAATGGTATCTTTATAAAGATTGCCATTGGGGATGATAATGGTTTTGTTATCGCCCGTTCTCATCTGAGTACTGAAAATGCCGATGGATTCGATGGTGCCCATTACGCCAGCGGCTTCGACAAAGTGACCGACTTGGAAAGGCTTAAACACGATTAACATCACGCCCGAGGCAAAGTTTTGTAATGAATCTTTCAGCGCTAACCCAATGGCGATACCGGCAGCCCCAACCAATGCCACCAGCGAGGTGGTATCGATGCCGAGTTGACTGAGCGCAGCGATGACCACAAATAACAGTAGCAGCGCATTGACAATGGCGGTAATAAAATTGATCAGCATGGCTTCCATCTTGGCTTTTTCAAGCAATTTGGTCGCAATTTTTACGATGCCCTTAACCACCATTTTCCCCACTAGAAAAATGAGGAGAGCAAAGACTAGATTGGTTCCCCAGCCAATAATAATGGTATCCCAAATCAGTTGTGGATCAATTTGTTCGAAGTTCAAGTTTGATATGTCCATAAATGCCCTTTGGAATGGCTTAAGTAGCAGCTTTGCATAAGTTGGGTCAAACCCCTTATTTTAAAGGATTTTGAAATCAGTGCGTTAAAAATTGACCAGGCCTGGTCATTTTTAATGCTATTTGACCACTTTATACGGAGGGAGTTGCTTGGCCATGCAGTGATATTGAATGGGGGCAATGGCTGGCAAACCATGTTGATAAGGAATGGCTCTTTGGCCTTTGACTAAAGGTTTTAGGTAGGCTAAAGCGGCAGGGGTAATGTCCATGCCATCGTCACTGATAAAACTATCCGGCACGCGTTTTTCCAGATCAGCAACTTCCACTAAATCGACATTTTGGTAACGCCATACCAAAGGTTGTTCACCAATAACTTGGATGGTGGGCAGGACGCCATGACAGCCATCTAATGCCGCCTGAACGGAGGCTTTGCCCGCACGATAAGCCATTTCCCAGTCGGTTTCAGAAACAATATGGCTGGCAGAGCGCTGCAGGTAATCCGGCACCGCACTGTGGGTCTTACAGTTAAAGGTTTGTGCAACGAGGTTCGATAGGGTGTGTGCTACGCCCCCCAGTTGAGTGTAGTCATGATTGTGAGTATGTTCGATATTTTCAATGGAAATATAACTGCCATCGGCATTGGTTAAGCCTTCCGACACAACACAAACACAATAACCTTGGTGTTCGATAAAGTGGTGCACTTTATCCAAAAAGGCCTGTTGATTGAAAGCACGTTCGGCGGGGAGTACGATTAAGGGCACGTCCGGTATTTGTGTTTTAATTAAGCCGCCGGCGATTGCCAGCCAACCTGCGTTTCGCCCCATGGCTTCTAGGGCAAAAAACTTGGTTGAGGTACTGTGCATGGATATCAAGTCTAAGGTTGCTTCGAGCAGACTGGTGGCAATATATTTTGCAGCACTGCCAAACCCAGGGCTACAGTGAGAGAGGGCAAGATCATTATCAATGGTCTTTGCCACACCGATACAGGTGACTGGGTGGCCGTGGGCGGTGCAATAATCGGCCACCTTTTGTGCTGTGACCATTGAGCCATTGCCGCCATTGTAGAAAAAATAACCAATATCATACTGGCGAAACACATCCAGTACCCGTTGATACTGATCTGGATTCTCTGCGAGGGTGTCCAAATCAAACCGGCATGATTGAAAGGTCGCCCCCGGTTGTATTTTGAGTTGGTCAAGCGTTTCTTCACTGAGTTGGGATGTGTCAACTAGCGTTTCTTCTAGTACGCCAACAATGCCATTGATTGCTGCATAAATCTTGCCAAATTTTTCAGGGTGTCGGCGTGCCATTTCAATGACACCCGCCGCACTGGCATTAATGACGGCGGTCACTCCACCGGCTTGAGCATAAAGGACATTATTCGCTTGTTGAGACATGTTACGAGGTTCCTGTTATCGTTTACACTGAGTTTAAATGGGTTTCGTTTAAATTAAATGACGTTTTTTTGAAGCAGTTGATGATTGTCATAGCTCAAGGCTGTTTTACCGTCTAAAAAATCGCGCAATGGCTTTTCAATCAGTAAATGACGCCAACCTAGCAAAACGGGGTCGGGTTGGCGAATAATGGCCAGTAAATCTGTTCTATTGATTACGTTATGCGGATTGATATGATAGATCAAAGCCATTTGGTTTGCCCATGCAAAGCCGACATCCAATAAAATTGCTTCTTGCGGCGTTGGTGGGGTAACCGGAGGCGGCGGCGTTGGCCAAAGGTCAGGGTGTTCAAACACATCATCAATCTCTTTAATCCAAGTTTCGCCATAACGCTTGATGGAGGCTGGTTTGATATGGGGTACTTTATAAAGGGCCTCTACGCTATCGGGTGGGCGCTTGGCAATCGCGACCAGTACATCATCGGACAGTACCCACCGTTTGGGTTGGTTATGTTCAATCGCATGGCGTTCACGCCATTCGGCGAGTCGATAGGCAATCGCACGATTTTTTCGAGATAATTTATGGGTGGCTTTGATTTTGGCGCCCGCTGCTTCAGGCGATAATTCATATAACCGAATGTCCAATAAGGCATCAAAATCTTGTTGTAATGCATCGAGTTGTTCTGGCGTCAATTGGCTCAGGCATTTTTCATATAAAGGCGCTAAGGTACGAACATCATCAATGGCATATGCGAGTTGTTGTTCCGTGAGAGGGCGTTGTTGCCAATCGGTGCGAGTTTGATCTTTTTCTAATTTGATATTCAGTTCAGCAGCGACCACGCGTGCTAATCCGGCCAAATCACCGTGCCCCAAAAATAAACAGGCAATCTGTGTATCAAAAATATTAACCGGTAATTGTCCTGAAACTTGGTAGAGCACTTCTAGGTCTTGTCGCGCCGAATGAAAGACCTTGACGATATGAGGATTTTGCAATAATGCCCATAAAGGACTGAGGTCATCAATCGCAATGGGATCAATAATGGCAGAAATTCCTTCAGGATTTTGGGTTTGAATTAAGCTTAATATTGGAAAATAGGTATCCGTTCGCACAAATTCAGTATCGATTGCCAGCCATGGACTGGATTCAATGGACTGGCAAAACTGGACTAAGTCGTCGGTGTGATCAATAAATTGGTAGGTCATAACGGAAGTTTACGGTGTAAAAGTGGTTTCGGCAAGCAAAAGCCGTTGGCTTTTTTAAGGATTCTTCAATATCATACGTGTCTGAAGCAACCTTGCCATATTATCGCGCAAAGTGGCCTCATCGAAAACGTAATATGACGGCTGAATAAACTGTTTAAAAGGGGTGAGTTTGAAAATTCATATTTTAGGGATTGCGGGTACCTTTATGGGCGGGATTGCCCAGTTAGCGAAGGCAAAAGGCGTGACGGTTTCTGGTTCAGATCATGCTGTTTACCCGCCCATGAGTACTCAGCTTGAGCAAGCCGGTATCGAAGTGATGGCGGACGACTCATTGGCTTTTTTGCAACAGTCGCCCGATACGGTGGTCATTGGTAATGCGTTAAGTCGAGGTCAGGCTGCGGTTGAAGCAACATTGAATGCTCAGCAGGTCTATACATCCGGCCCACAGTGGTTGGCTGACAATATTTTAAAGGATCGCTGGGTGGTGGCGGTTGCCGGTACCCATGGTAAAACCTCTACAGCCTCAATGGTGGCATGGATTCTAGAAGTCGCTGGCTTAGCGCCAGGGTTCTTAATTGGTGGCGTGCCAGAAAATTTTGGTGTCTCTGCACGATTAGGGAAGGCGCCATTTTTTGTGGTTGAAGCGGATGAGTATGACACCGCCTTTTTTGATAAGCGTTCAAAGTTTGTGCACTACCATCCCCGTACTTGTGTGTTGAACAATTTAGAATTTGATCATGCCGATATTTTTGATAGTTTGGCGGCTATCCAAAAGCAATTTCACCACCTACTGAGAACCGTTCCCAGTAATGGTCTGGTGGTGATGCCAAATGATGATCCTGCGCTGGATGAAGTCGTTGCTCAAGGGTGTTGGACGCCTATCCAAACTCAAGGCGAAGGGGGCGACTGGTCTGCGGTATTAAAGCAGCAAGATGCCAGTGTGTTTGAGGTGTTTTACCAGCAGCAGTCATTAGGCGACGTGGTGTGGCAAATGACCGGTGCTCATAATGTCCGCAATGCCCTGAGTGCGGTGGCTGGAGCGGTGCATTGTGGTGTTCCTCCCAAATTAGCGGTAGAAAGCTTATCCAGCTTTAAAGGTATTCGTCGCAGAATGACATTGGTTGAGAGGGTCAATGACATTGCGATTTATGATGATTTTGCCCATCATCCGACGGCGATTGCAACCTCGCTTGCGGGTATGCGTGCAAAACTAGATCAGTCGGGTTCATCTGCTGGGCGCTTAATCGCTGTATTTGAACCGAGGTCTAATACAATGCGGCTGGGAATTCATCGTCATCGATTACCGAAAGCATTTGATGCTGCGGATGCGGTTTTTGGCTTTATTGATCCTGCTTGGCATTGGCAATTAGCGACCGATCAGTTTCAGTCTGATGTTACGTTGGTGGATAGCTATGATAAACTGTGCGAAGCTCTGTTAGAGGTTTGTCAACCGCAGGATCAAGTTGTATTTATGAGTAATGGTAGTTTTGGTGGGCTACATCAAAAATTGATTGAGGGGTTAAAACAAAAATATGCATCCGCTCAGTCAAGCAAAGGAACGTTATGAAAAAGCAGTTAATTGCTAATAAGACTTTAGAGTATCTTGTTGACAATCAATTGGACATCAATCCAATGATGTTCAGTATTTGGTATTCCTATTTTTTAGGGGAGAATAAAAATCTTATTTCTCGAATTAAATCATTGCGTAGCAATGAGAACGGCTTGACAGAGTCTGCCTATCATCGCTTGTATGAATCTTATATTCTTCGTGAACATTTTCGAGACTCATTGGGTATTAACGAAAAAACGGCTCAGATTATTGATAAAGCCAATGACTTAAGAGATCGTATTCACGAGTTTGTTGAGAATATTCAAGGGCACCAGGCGGTTATTGGTGATATGAGTGATAGTTTATCGGTTGCTAAAACGCGAGAAGCCATTCAAATCATTCTCAATGAAGCTTTGGCTGAGATGAAGTCGGTAGAAAGGGAATCTGAAAAGACCACCATCTGGATGAAGCGTAATGTGGAAGAATTGGATGCAGTTAAAAAAGATGTGATTGATATTGAACAGAATATGAATCGTGATTTTTTAACGGGATTACCGGATAAGTCTTTTTATGAAATGGAGTTGGAAACGTTTTTAAATCATTCCATGTCGGGCATTATTTCCAAAAAGTATTTTGTGGTGTTCGATATCCAAGATTTGGATCATTACAATCAACAATATTCTTGGTTGGTTGGTGACAGTATCTTGCGTCTAGTGGTGAAAATTATTCAAACCGAGACGGAACAAAGCTGGAAAATGATGCGTCTTGAAGAAGATGAGTTGGCCGTTTTTACTCCGAATGGCTTTCCTGTTCATAAGATCCCTGAGTATGTTGAAAGGATTCGGACGCTGATTGAAGGTAAGCAGGTGATGCTAAAAAACCAGCAAAAGGCGATTAAAAATATCATTGTCAATGCGGCGATTATTAAAGTCGAGGTGATTGATGATCTCAAAACCGTGCAAGAAAAAGTTCAAAAAGGGTTAAAGCAACTTAAAGCGGATCCGACGCTGCATGTGGTGCAGGTTGATAAGCTCTAATCATGTGGGCCTTTTTAGAAGTTGGCATCTTGCTCGGGTTGGTACTTGTTGTTGTCTGGGCGATCTTTAGCAAGCCTAAACCGCCCAAAAAGTAGCCAGACCCAAAGGGCACGACAAGCCTGGACGGTTTACAGTCAGTCTATTGTTCTGTTAATTGAAATTCATTTAGGCTTAAAGGTCGATTAGGCCGATAATGCTGGATTAAGCAAGTTGTCCAGATCTGAGCGTCTTGAGGCAACCCTTCGGTAAGATAGGTTTTGACCTGATCCTGTACCGCTTTTTTAAAGTGGCTAGAGGGCTGGTTATTCAATGAGAGATTATCGGCACTGAAGTGAAATGTAAAATCCGCAGCTTGGGAAAAAATCCATTCTAATGCCTGAGGTTTTACCTCCACCTGTTCAAACTCAGCTTGGCGTTCTTCGGAGCGTCCATCTGGTTCATACCAATAACCAAAATCTTCAACCAACCGTCTTTTGGCGCCGGCAACGCACCAATGTGCGATTTCATGTAATGCAGAGGCAAAAAAACCGTGTGCAAAAATAATGCGGTGATAAGGGGTTTGGTTATCGGCGGGTCGATAGACTGGTTCCTTTTCACAGCACACCAAATGCGTGTGCTGGGTTTCTGAAAAGGTCGCATTAAAAAGCGCAATCAGGGTTTGCGCTTGATGAGATGAATGGGCGAACATGGTGGTTCGATTAAAGCGTTGCCATTACCTTGCGTGCAGCAGCTAAGGTTGCTTCTATGTCTGCATCGGTATGCATGATAGAGACAAAACCGGCTTCAAATGCCGATGGGGCTAAATATACCCCTTCGTTTAACATGCCATGATAGAAGGCTTTGAAGCGTTCCATATCGCCCTGTGCAACCTGGGCAAAACGAGAAATGTTTTTTTCTTCACTAAAGAAGAAACCAAACATACCGCCGACTTGATTGGTGGTGAAAGCGATACCCGCTTCGTCAGCAGCGGCTTGCAAGCCATTAACCAGCTTGGTGGTTTTGGCTTCCAAGCTCTCAAAAAATCCAGGTTGATTAATTAGTTCTAAGGTCTTTAAACCAGCCGCCATCGCAATCGGGTTACCCGATAGGGTACCAGCCTGATAAACCGGTCCAAGCGGCGCGATGTGTTGCATGATTTCGCGCTTTCCGCCAAATGCACCGACGGGCATGCCGCCGCCAATGACTTTACCAAACGTAATGAGATCGGCCGCAACATTGTAACGCGCCTGAGCACCACCAAGCGCTACACGGAAGCCACACATGACTTCGTCAAAAATCAGTACGGCACCGGATTCGTCACAGACTTCTCTTAAGGTTTCTAAAAAGCCAGGTTCCGGCGGGATACAGTTCATATTGCCGGCAACCGGTTCAACAATAATACACGCAATCTGATCACCGATTTCGGCAAAGACACGACGCACTTCGTCCGCATCGTTGTGCGTTAGGGTTAAGGTTTCCTCCGCTAAGCAAGCCGGCACACCGGGTGAAGAAGGTACGCCTAATGTCAGAGCACCAGATCCGGCTTTCACCAATAGCGAGTCAGAATGCCCATGGTAGCAGCCTTCAAACTTAACAATTTTATCTCTTCCCGTGTAGCCACGCGCGAGTCGAATGGCGGTCATGGTCGCTTCTGTACCTGAACTGACCATGCGAACCATATCCATAGAAGGCACTAGGTTACAAACATAATCGGCCATGGTGGTTTCGATTGCGGTGGGGGCGCCAAAGGATAACCCGTGTTCAGCTTTTTCCTGTACTGCACGAATGACTTCAGGGTGTGCATGTCCCAATATGGCTGGACCCCAAGAACCGACATAGTCAATATAACGTTTATCATCTTCATCGACGAGATAGGCGCCTTTTGCTTCTTTAAAGAATACAGGGGTTCCTCCCACACTTTTAAAAGCACGAACGGGGGAGTTGACCCCGCCTGGAATATGGTTTTGAGCGGCTTCAAATAAATCTTGAGAATGTGACATGCGCGTCCTTGTTGCTGGTTTTGGAAATTAAGAGGTTATAAATCGGGCGTCATTTGGTCAAGGGTTTGGGTTACCCAATCAAAATCGACTTCACCGACTTTTCGATATTTAATATTGCCATTCGGAGCAATTAAGTAACTGGTGGGCGTCAGTAAGACCTCACCAAAGGCTGAGGCAATTTTCCCTTCTGTGTCTTTAACGAACGAGAAGGGGTAAGGGTTTTTGGCAGTAAATTTTTCAACCTGTTCCGCAGGATCGTACTCCATTGATACCGCGACCAGTTCAAACTGATCACCAAACTGTTGTTTGATTTTAGCGAGGTGAGGCATTTCGGCAATGCAGCCAGAGCAGGTAGTCGCCCAAAAGGTTACCATAACCGGCTTCATCGGTCGATCCAGTTCAAGCATTTGTCCTTGAGCCGTTTTAACAGTGATGGCGGGCGCTTTTCCTAAGCCATCTGAAAAGACGGTCAAATAGACCAAAGTCGCAATAAGCGCTAGGACAGCGAATCCAAAAAATTGTCGTGCCATATTTTGCATGGTAAAACCCTTAGTCCGTTACGGTGATGGTTTCAACGCCATTTGCCGTGCCACACAAGAAAATATCTGCATTACGGGCTGCGAAAAGACCATTGGTGACAACACCGACAATACTGTTGAGCTCGGTTTCCATTGCCACTGGATCGGTAATCTCCAGACCATGAATATCTAAAATAACATTGCCGTTATCCGTGGTAAAGCCATCTCTCAATACTGGCTCACCACCAAAGCGTTTAACGACTTCACGAGCAACATAGCTGCGTGCCATGGGGATCACTTCAATGGGGAGTGGAAACTTGCCAAGCACATCGACTTTTTTACTGTCATCGGCAATGCAAACGAATTGTTGGGCAACTGCCAACACGATTTTTTCACGTGTTAAGGCGCCGCCGCCGCCTTTAATTAGGTTGAGCTGTGGGTCGGCTTCATCGGCGCCATCAATATAGACAGACATTTCATCAACCGCATTCAGTTCTAAAACCGGAATACCATGTCCTTTTAGTCGTTCAGCGGTGGCTTCTGAACTGGCAACTGCGCCTTTAATACTGCCTTTGATTTTAGCGAGTTCATCAATAAAGAAATTAGCGGTAGAACCTGTCCCAACACCAATATAAGTATCTGGTACAACGTACTCAATGGCGGCTTTTGCAACTTGTTGCTTTAATTCGTCTTGTGTCATGGTTTTTCTCATCGTTTTTAAAAAGGCTTGCCTTTGCGTTTAAATTGGGTGACATTTTAATCATTTTAGCACTTAAAGTATAGCTTGAGACATTACACTCGTTGTAAGGCTAATGGTGCTTTGAACCACCCGGTGCATTAAACAACACTGGCGGCGCTTGAGTTTCAGGCACGGATTCGCTCAGTTTAGGAGGCATCACCCCAGGTTTTCTTTCATAGTGACCAACGATCATCCCTGATTGGGTGACATAATAATGGTTGTCATAAACATGTACCGTCTTAAATACCATAGGACGAATTTGTTTTGAAGTTTCAGAAAGCGGCTTGCCTAATGTCATGTACATACCGCACATGGTGCAACCGTTGACAACTTGACCTTTCGCAAAGTTTGCATGGTCTTCAACACTTAATTGGCCGCGGCGGTCCAATTCTTTTATATAGGCGGTTTTCTGGGTTGCATCCGTTAGGTCGAAATAGTCCACGCAAAGCGTCAATGTTTTTGCGGATTCTAGAGAATTGTCGGACTCGGCCAAAGCAATGCCATTGAATGAAATAAGGCCTGCTAATAGTAGGGTGTTTAAAGAGAAGTGCTTTTTTATCATATAAAAACCTTTGGATAAGATAAGGGTGTTATTAATTGTCAATCACTATAAGCATTCTCGAAACCTTTTCAAGGTTGAATTGATTAGAAAGGCTGACAAAATCCTTGAGGAGTGCCATTTTAAAGCGCTAAGGAATCGGTCGTTGAAGCGCTTGTTCTATAGCGAGTTGGAATTGTTTGGGATTGGTGCCATGCGGTAATTGTTTGACCAATTTTCCTTCTGGGTTAATTAAGTAAGTAAAGGCCGAGTGGTCAACCGAGTAGTTCTTGTCGTTGTCAGGTGTTTTATGAAGCGCATAAACCACGCCATAGCGCTGGGTAATGTCATCGATATCGACTTTGCTACCGGTTAAGCCAATGATGTCACTGTTAAAGAAATTGACATACTCTGCCAGTTTTGCCGGCGAGTCTCTTTCTGGGTCAACCGATATAAACAGGATTTGCACTTGAGACTGTTGCGCTTCGTTTAGTCTGCGGTAGGCTAATGATAAGTTGCCGAGGTTAGTGGGGCAAATATCTGGGCAAAAGGTATAGCCAAAATAAATAAAAACCCACTGATTACGAAACTGGCTGAGGGACACAGGGCCTTGGTGCCCATCCAAGGTGAAATCACCGCCAGTTGGCGCTTCCGATAGCTGAAGCTGAGCGGTTGCGTATTCTGAATTGAAAAAAGGGGTTTTTTCGGCAGTGACAACGAAATAGCCCGTTACGGCCAATAATAGGATGAGTAGAATGATTCGCCAATTTTTGTGCCAGCTCATAGTGACCCTTTTGTTGTAACTTGCGTCAATGCAGTGTCGATTTTGTTGAGAAGATTGTAGCGACTGTTGTTGCAAAAAGCATTAAAAATCGGCGAAGGCATTATTGAATAAACGTTGAGTTAAGTTGAAACCTAACTCAAAAACACAGGGAGATTGGCATTTGCTATAATCCGCTGATTAACAGAATTTTCTATTTTTAAGGATACTTGATGCCTGAAACCATTTTGAGACGTGTTTTAAAAGCGCCAGTTTATGATGTGGCGGAACAAACGCCCTTGGAGCCGGCTCCGCTTATATCAAAGCGAGTCCGCAACCAGGTATGGTTAAAACGTGAGGATCTACAGCCCGTTTTCTCATTTAAGTTGCGCGGCGCCTATAATTGTTTGTATCACCTGACGGATGAGCAAAAACAGCGCGGAGTGATTGCCGCGTCTGCCGGGAATCATGCGCAAGGGGTTGCGCTCGCAGCCACTAAAATGGGGATTAAGGCAACTATTGTTATGCCCAGAACCACGCCAACCATTAAGGTTGACTCCGTTCGCAATCGCGGCGGGGAAGTGGTGCTATTTGGCGATGCCTATGATGAAGCCGCGCAACATGCCCAACAGCTTTGTCAAGAAAATGGTTATACCTACATCCCGCCCTATGATGATATGGATGTGATTGCTGGGCAAGGTACCATTGCTTTGGAAATGCTACGACAAGCCAAACCTTTTGATGTGATTTTTATCCCAGTGGGGGGCGGTGGGCTGATTGCAGGTGTTGCTGCCGTTATTAAGCAAGTGGCACCGGAAACCCGCATTGTTGGGGTGGAACCAGAAGATGCAGCCTGTATGACGGCAGCCTTAAAAGCAAATTCGCGTGTTAAATTGGATTCGGTTGGGATTTTTGCCGATGGCGTTGCGGTGGCTCAGGCAGGAGAGATCCCGTTTAGAATTGCTCAAAGCTGTGTCGATGAAATGGTGACGGTCAAAACCGATGAGATTTGTGCGGCTGTCAAAGATATTTTTCAGGAAACGCGTGTCATTTCAGAGCCGGCAGGCGCTTTAGCGTTAGCCGGAATGAAAAAATTTGTGACCGAAAAGGGCGTTGCGGATT
>CBFHUY010000043.1:0-13740 GCA_965658885.1 Hydrogenovibrio sp. | reverse complement strand
GAAGGGCGTAAAGCCTTTATTGAAGAACAAGCTTCTTCTTATGACGATCCTCAGGAAGTTATTCAGTGGTATGCCAATAATCCTGATGCGCAAAAAGAAATTGATGCGATTTTGGTTGAAAGAGAAATCACTAAGCTGATTCTATCTGAAGCAAAAGTCAAAGAAGTCTCTAAAAAGTTTGAAGAAATCGTCAATACAGCCGCTTAATTCGGCCTTTTGATTCTTTAAAGACTTAACCTAGGCTACAAAAATCCATGTTTTTGTAGTAAGGTTAAGTTTTTTTTTAGCCAGTTAATCGGGATTGTCTGTCGTTTAAAGCACAGTCGCTCGAAAGTTTTTAATCAATACCTTTTGCAAAAAAGGTTACAGACAAAAGGTTTATCTGCATGCATTCCTCTCCAATTCAAGACGCACTTATCCCGATGGTGATTGAACAAACCAGTCGTGGTGAAAGATCTTTTGATATCTATTCTCGTCTATTAAAAGAAAGAGTTATTTTTTTAGTGGGCCAGGTTGAGGATCAGATGGCAAATTTGATTGTGGCTCAGCTATTATTTTTGGAATCTGAAAACCCAGACAAAGATATCCATTTGTACATTAATTCGCCGGGCGGCAGTGTCACTGCGGGGATGGCAATTTATGATACCATGCGCTTTATCAAGCCAGATGTCAGTACCATGTGTATCGGTCAAGCGGCCAGCATGGGATCGTTTTTGTTGTCAGCAGGCGCAAAAGGGAAACGTTTTGTTTTGCCTAACTCACGGGTGATGATTCATCAACCGCTTGGCGGTTTTCAAGGACAAGCTTCAGATATTGAAATTCATGCCAAGGAAATCATTGAGGTTAAACAACGTCTAAATCAAGCCTTAGCAGATCATACTGGACAGCCGATTGAAGTGATTGAAAATGATACTGATCGTGATAATTTTATGAGTGCACAGCAAGCATGTGATTATGGTTTGGTGGATAAAGTACTCTCACAACGTTAACCGACAAAGGCAATTAAATGAGTGAAAAAATGTTGTATTGTTCATTTTGTGGTAAAGCCCAAGATGAAGTCAAAAAATTAATTGCAGGGCCTTCTGTTTATATTTGTGATGAATGTGTTGAGTTATGCAATGATATTTTGAAAGAAGAATTTGGTGAAGAATCACTCAGTCATTTTGAATTGGATCATTTACCAACCCCGCATGAAATCAGTGCGATCCTAGATGACTATGTCATTGGTCAATTCCAAGCCAAAAAAGTGCTGTCGGTTGCAGTTTATAACCATTATCGCCGTCTGCAAAGCGGTTATCAGAAAGATGATGTCGAGCTGAATAAGAGTAATATCTTGTTAATTGGTCCGACCGGTTCTGGTAAAACGTTATTGGCACAGACATTGGCGCGTTTATTAGATGTGCCTTTTGCCATTGCGGACGCCACGACTTTAACGGAAGCCGGTTATGTGGGTGAGGATGTCGAAAGCATCGTGTTAAAGTTATTGCAACGCTGTGATAATGACCCAGAAAAGGCCGAGCGCGGTATTATTTATATTGATGAAATCGATAAGATTACCCGTAAGTCGGAAAACCCATCGATTACTCGAGATGTTTCCGGAGAAGGGGTGCAACAAGCCCTCTTAAAGCTGATTGAAGGAACCGTTGCTAATATCCCGCCTCAAGGTGGACGTAAACACCCAAACCAAGATATGATCCAAGTTGACACCTCAAAGATTCTCTTTATTGTCGGCGGGGCTTTTGAAGGGCTGGATAAAATTATTGAGCAACGGACTGAGAAAAACATTGGTATTGGATTTTCGGCAGAAGTGAAATCGACTGAGAAGAAACCAGGGGTTTCAGAGGTGTTCCGCAATATTGAACCAGAAGACTTGGTTAAATTTGGATTGATTCCTGAGTTTGTTGGACGCTTGCCTGTGGTTGCCTCACTGGAAGAGCTGGATGAAAAGGCATTGGTTCAGATTTTGACAGAGCCTAAAAATGCCTTTGTGAAGCAATATCAGAAAATGTTTGAACTAGAAGGGGCAGCTCTTGAGTTCCGTAAAGATTCGTTGACTGAAATTGCAAAATTGGCGATTGAAAGAAAAACAGGTGCCCGTGGATTGCGTTCGATTCTTGAAAAAACTTTATTAGACACCATGTATGACTTACCCAGTTTGAATAATGTCGAAAAAGTGGTGGTTAATAAGGCGGTCATTAAGGGCACGAAAAAACCAATCCTAATGTATCAAGAAACCCCTAAAAAAGCGTCAAGTTAACCATCCTGAAACTGTCAGGCCAACAGCCTTGTTGGCCTATTTACGGACTTACCATTCAGTGGTATTCTGTAAATATTCTAAGTCATTTTATTTTTTTTCCTTAAGTGGCAAGCTTATTGTTTACTTTTTTAAAATGCGTTGGGTGATTCAGTTTCCCAATGGCTTTTTAAACATAATACGAGTCTGATAACGTTATGGATATTGAACAAGTCGAATTCAAAACCAATGTATTTGTACTGGCATTAAGAGATGTCGTTGTTTTTCCGGGCATGGTGGTTCCGCTATTTGTTGGGCGTGAAAAGTCGATGAATGCATTGAATTCAGCGATGACGGAAGATAAACAAATATTTTTGGTGACCCAAAAAAATGCAACGGAAGAAAGCCCGACCATTGATAACCTTTATCAAGTGGGTGTGATGGCCAATATTCTACAACTGTTGAAATTGCCTGATGGCACTTTAAAAGTGCTTGTGGAAGGGGTCAAACGCTTTGAGCTGGTTGGGCTTACCGATCGCACCGATTTTTTAATTGGGGATATTCAACAGTTGCGTTCTAATGAAACGTTGGATAGTGACGGAACCTTATTAGTCAGAACCATTCAAGAGCGTTTTCAAGACTATGCCGACATGAAGAAAAAAGTGCCGAGTGAAGTCATTAAAAGTGTTCAGAAAATCACGGAACCAAACCGTTTAGTCGATACCATTTCAGCGAATTTAAAACTGGGGATTGAAGAAAAACAATCCCTGTTAGAAATTTTATCCGTCAATGAACGATTAGAGCATATTTTAAGAACCTTAGAAACCGAATTAGAAATGTTGGAATCTGAGCAGCGAATCAATCGTCGTGTCAAGAAAAAAATGGATCAGACACAGCGTAATTTCTATTTAAATACGAAATTGCAGGCGATTCATGAAGAGCTTGGAGAGGCTTCAGAAGATGGTTTAAAGGAATTTGATCGTTTGAAGGAACAGGTGGATGCCGCAGGTATGCCTGAGGCCGCATTGAAGGTGGCTAATGAAGAGTTAAAACGCCTTAAATTGATGTCGCCGCAATCGCCAGAAGCCAATATTGTTAGAACCTATATTGAGTGGATGGTGGCCATTCCGTGGAAGAAGCGTAGTCGAGTTTCTAAAGACCTTCAGAAAGCCCAGGCGGTATTAGATAAACAGCATTATGGCTTAGAAAAGGTTAAAGAGCGCATTATTGAGTATCTTGCGGTACAGAAGCGGGTTCGAAAAATGAAAGGCCCTATTTTGTGCTTGGTCGGTCCTCCAGGGGTTGGTAAAACCTCTCTTGCCAGATCCATTGCGGAGGCGACCAATCGAAAGTATGTGCGTATGTCTTTGGGTGGTGTAAGGGATGAGGCTGAAATAAGAGGTCATCGTAAAACCTATTTAGGGGCTTTGCCGGGTCGTATTATTCAAAAAATGAAACTGGCCGGTACACGTAATCCATTGTTTCTATTGGATGAAATCGACAAAATGGCGAGAGACAACCGCGGTGATCCGGCAAGCGCCTTATTAGAAGTGCTTGATCCAGAACAGAATAATGCCTTCAACGATCATTATCTTGAAGTGGATTATGATTTATCGGATGTGATGTTTGTCGCAACGTCTAATTCAATGGATATTCCTGAAGCCTTATTGGATAGAATGGAAATTATTGACTTGGCAGGCTATACCGAGCGCGAAAAACTGAATATTGCCGATCGGCATTTATTGCCACGTGCCATTAAAGAGCATGGTTTAAAAGCCGATGAATTGGACGTGACGCGAGATGCTATTTTACAGATTATTCAAACCTATACCCGCGAAGCAGGTGTCCGTTTACTCGACCAAAACCTTGCAAAAATTTGTCGTAAATCAGTTAAAGAACTGGTCACGGGTGAGGCTAAATCGAAAATAACGGTGACGCCGGATCTACTTGAAAAGTACCTTGGGGTTGCGAAATACCGTTTTGGCTTGGCAGATGAACGCAGTCAAATTGGTCAAGTGGCTGGTTTGGCTTGGACAAGAGTCGGCGGAGATTTACTTCGAATCGAAGCCACAGCCATGCCGGGTAAAGGTAAAAATACCTCAACGGGTCAGTTAGGCAGTGTCATGCAGGAATCCACTCAGGCAGCAATGAGTGTGATTCGTAGCCGATCTAAAGAGCTTGGCTTAGCAGACGACTTTTATGAGAAGCAAGATATTCATTTACACTTTCCAGAAGGGGCTATTAAGAAAGATGGACCCAGTGCGGGAATCGCAATTTGTACGGCGATTGCGTCAGTGTTGACGAATATCCCTGTGCGTTCTGATGTGGCAATGACGGGAGAGATTACTTTGCGCGGTGAGGTGCTTCCCATTGGCGGATTGAAAGAAAAGCTGTTAGCGGCTGCACGTGGCGGCATTAAAACCGTTTTGATTCCTTATGACAATGTTCGTGACCTAGCTGAAATTGCCGATGAAATTAAATCCGGCTTAGATATTCATCCCGTTCAATGGATAGATGAAGTATTTAAGGTTGCTTTAGAGCGTTTACCCGAACCAAGAGAAGCGGCAACGTCTGATATCAGTATGGGGCAAAATTTGGAAAATATTGTGGCCAATAAGCCTGCAGAAAAGCAAATAATCAAAAAAACACCCAAAAGACACTGAAATTGGACAAAATTCTTTTATTCGGGCTTGACAGTAAATGTTGAACGCTGATATAACTACCTGCAAGCCTGAGGGTGGTCAAAGAATACTAAATACTATGGAGAAACTTTAATCATGAATAAGACCGAATTAGTTAGTGCAATCGCAGAAGAAGCCGGATTAACAAAAGCAGATGCTGCGAAAGCACTAGAAGCAACTGTATCAACTGTAACAAAAGCCTTAAGCTCGGGTGATTCTGTTGCCATTATTGGTTTTGGTACTTTTAAAGTAGGTGAGCGTTCAGCGCGTACAGGTCGTAATCCTCAAACTGGCGCAGAAATGCAAATCCCTGCTGCACGTGTTCCTAAGTTTTCTGCGGGTAAAGCTTTAAAAGAAGCCGTTAACTAAGCGAATTTATTAATTTGTTTAATACAAAAGCCCCTCAATTTTAACCAAATCAATAGGTTAAAATTTGAGGGGTTTTTTTTGGCTCACATTTTGTTAAAAAAACGAGCAAAGTGTTTGACAAAGCGCTGCAAGACCTTATAATACGCGCATCAGTTAATCCAAGGTCATTAAGGTTTTGGATTAAATGCGAAGACATCAAAATTGGGTGATTAGCTCAGCTGGGAGAGCATCGCCCTTACAAGGCGAGGGTCACTGGTTCGAACCCAGTATCACCCACCAATTTTGAGACCCGATACGGAGTGGTAGTTCAGCTGGTTAGAATACTTGCCTGTCACGCAGGGGGTCGCGGGTTCGAGTCCCGTCCACTCCGCCATTATTAACGTCCTGTTAAGTCTTACCGCAATTTTTATTTCTGTTTCATTCCTATTTTTTTGTTTTTATCTGTCTCTATCATTGCGATGGATTGCCTTTCTATACAAAAAAAGCCCCTTTCGGAGCTTTTCGTTGTCAATTGACCCATGCCCTAAGGGCACGCAGGCCTGGTTGGTTTTAGGTGCTAGCAGTGGTGTTATAGCCACCATCCACATAGGTAATCTCGCCTGTAATACCAGAGGCTAGCTCTGAGCATAAGAAGGCCGCTGTATTGCCGACTTCTTCAATGGTGACATTTCGTCTTAAAGGGGTGGCTAATGCGGCTTTATCGAGCATGCTTCTGAAGTCTTTAATACCTGAAGCGGCTAGGGTGCGAATCGGGCCAGCAGAGACTGCATTCACGCGAATTCCATCTTGACCTAGGTCAGCGGCTAAATAGCGTACGGTTGCTTCGAGTGAAGCTTTGGCAATGCCCATGACATTGTAGTTAGGAACGGCACGCTCGGCGCCTAAGTAAGACAGGGTCAGGACGGAGCCATTATTGTGCTTAAGCATGTCATAGCCGGCTTTTGTCAGTGCCGTGAGGCTGTAGGCTGAAATATCGTGTGCGGTGGCAAAGCCATCACGGGTTGAAGCATCAATCATACGACCTTCAAGCTCCGCTCTAGGTGCAAAAGCAACTGAGTGTACAAGGATGTCTAATCCATCCCAGTGTTGCTTAAGTTCGGTAAAAACATTTTCAATTTGTTCATCTGAGGCCACATCAAGCGGCAGGACAATGTTGGAACCCAGTTCTTCAGCTACTTTTTCAACTCGGCTTTTCAATTTTTCAGTTTGATAAGTCAAGGCAATTTCAGCACCTTGTTCCCGCATTTGTTTTGCAATACCATAAGCAATCGATTTATTGTTTGCGACGCCGACGATCAATGCTTTTTTACCTGATAGAAATCCCATTTCAACTCCTTTTTATTCAGCAGATTTGCTTTATCAATAATGGCCACTATTATAACGTAAAATGACGTTATAATAGGGGTTTTGATGGCCTTAGATTGCGTTTTATCTGGATGCTTTACGAGAGAATTTAATTTAATACTTTGGTTTATAAGTGATTGCTAACTATTTAAAAAAGATAACAATATTAGTATTTTTATTATCCTTATTGGGGTGTGAAGCCAATCGTTGGAATAGTCCTTACGATACCGAAAAAGCAAAAGAACCCATTCTGTTTTCTTCCTTTTCCTCCAAGCCAAAACATTTAGATCCCGTGGTTTCTTATAATGCCAATGAATGGGCGATTTTAAGTCAAGTTGTTGAGCCGCCTTTGCAATACCATTACCTCAAACGGCCTTATACACTGGAACCTTTAACCCTGTCTAAAATGCCGGAAGTTCGCTTTTTAGATGCGCAAGGCCAACCGCTTTCAGAAGCGGATGCTCATTCTGCCGCTTATTCCGAATACAGCTTCCATTTAAAACCCAATATTTTATTTCAACCGCACCCGGCCTTTGTTAAAGATGATCAAGGTGAGTTGCTGCTGGGGAATCTGACGGATACGCAGTTAGCGTCGATTGAGACGATGGCGGATTTTGATCAACAGTCTACGCGTGCATTGACTGCAGAGGATTATGCTTATGCGATTAAGCGTATGGCGCTTAGACAAAACCATTCTCCAATACTGGGGACCATGCAACAGTACATTGTTGGGTTGAAAACCTTTTCTGAGACGATGTCGTCAAAACAGCCCAGTGTAAGTGAATTGCGTGCTGCAAATATTTCTGGGGTGCAAGTTGATTCGGAGTTGCAATGGCGGATTCGAATTAAGGGTGTTTATCCACAGTTTATCTATTGGTTGAGTATGAATTTTTTTGCCCCTGTCCCTTGGGAAGCCGAAGTGTTTTTTCAACAAGCGGGTTTAAAAACTAAAAATATTAGTTTGGATGCTTACCCAATCGGGACTGGCGCCTATCAGTTGGTTGAAAATAATCCGAATAGACAGATGCGCTTGATTGCCAACCCGAATTATCAACACGGTTTTTACCCTGAAGACGGCTTGGTTGATGGTGCTGATACCGCATTATTAACCGATGCCGGCAAGCCACTACCCTTTATTAAAGAAGTGATTTATAGCTTAGAAAAGGAAAGTGTGCCTTTATGGAATAAATTTTTGCAAGGCTATTATGATGCCTCTGGAGTCAGCTCAGACAGTTTTGATCAAGCCATTTCGGTATCGAGTGGCGGTAGCTTGAGTTTGACGGATGAAATGCAACAAAAGGGCATTCAATTTTTAAATACCATCGAACCGACCATTTTTTATTTTGGGTTTAATATGGCTGACCCAGTGGTGGGGGGGTATGGTGAAAAACAAAAAAAATTACGACAAGCGATTAGTATTGCTTTGAACTTTGAAGAATACATTTCCATTTTTATGAATGGGCGCGGCATGGCCGCACAAGGCCCAGTGCCACCCGGTATTTTTGGTTATGAAGCGGATCGAATAAATCGCTGGGTTTATGATTGGCAGTCAGGGCGAGCAAGTCGTAAGTCGATTGCAGAAGCCAAAGCCTTGTTAGCGGAAGCTGGTTATCCAGATGGTCGCAAAGCTAATGGCGAACCCTTGGTTTTATATTATGATACTGCTGCAACGGGCCCAGATAGCAAAGCGCAATTGAATTGGTATCGAAAACAGTTTAATCAATTGGGGATTGAACTGGTCATTAGAGCGACCGACTATAATCGTTTTCAAGATAAAATGCGAGGTGCCAAAGCGCAGTTGTTTTCTTGGGGATGGAATGCCGATTATCCTGACCCTGAAAACTTTTTATTTTTATTGGATGGTGAACAGACCATTTTGAAAACAAGAGGGGCGGGGATTAATTATGCCAATTATGATAACCCAGAATTTAATCGCTTATTTAAACAAATTAAAACAATGCCGAATTCTCCACGTCGTTTAGCACTCGTTCGGCAGATGATCGAAATCGTTCAAGAAGATGCCCCTTGGGCTTGGGGCTTTTATCCAAAATGCCTAGCGTTATATCATCGTTGGTATCACAACGTTTGGGCAAATCCGCTGGCGAATAATACCTTGAAATATAAACGAATTGATGCCGAGTTGCGTAATCAATCACAACAATACTGGAATCAACCGACGCTTTGGCCAATGGTATTGGTGGTCGGCATAGGCATTTTGCTGTTCTGGCCTTTGAGACTCGCTTATCGCAAACGTCAAGAGGCCATTATTCAACCAAGGGAAGTCGACTGATGCTGGCCTATATTGTTCGACGATTATTATTTGCGATTCCGATTTTAATTGGGGTGAACCTAATTACCTTTGCGTTGTTCTTTATGGTGAATACGCCTGATGATATGGCTAGATCGCAATTGGGTGCGAAGCAAACCACGCCGGAAATGATTGCTTCATGGAAAGCGCAAAAAGGCTATGATAAGCCCTTGTTTTATAATGAAATACAACCAGGACTGGGTAAGATTTCTGAAACCTTGTTTGTGCAAGAATCTTTAAAGTTGTTTTGGTTTGATTTTGGTCAAGCAGATGATGGCCGACAAATTTCAGCGGATATATTGGAGCGAATGGGACCGAGTTTGGCCATTGCTTTACCGACCTTTGTGATTGGCTTAGTGACCAATATTGCCTTTGCATTGTTGATTGTATTATTTCGCGGGTCGGTATTGGATACCGCTACGATGGTGGTGGCGGTTGCGATCATGTCCATTTCAGGGCTGTTCTATATCATTGCCGGTCAGGTGTTATTGAGTAAGCTGTGGCACTGGGTGCCGATTTCAGGATACAGTGATGGTTGGGACGCGGTGAAATTTATGATTTTGCCCGTTTTGATCGGTGTTTTTGCCGGACTCGGGGCTGGCATTCGTTGGTATCGTAGTTTGTTTTTAGAAGAGATGAATAAAGATTATATTCGTACGGCACGCGCTAAAGGGTTATCGGATATCAAAGTGTTATTTGGTCATGTTTTGCAAAATGGCCTACTGCCGATTTTGACCGGTGTCGTCGTGGTGATTCCGACCTTATTTATGGGCAGCTTGATTATGGAATCCTTTTTTGGCATTCCAGGGCTGGGCAGTTACACCATTGATGCGATTAACGCTCAGGATTTTGGCATTGTGAAAGCCATGGTCTTTTTGGGATCGGTTTTATATATTATCGGTTTGATTTTAACCGACATTTCTTACACCTATTTTGATCCAAGGGTGAGGTTGTCTTGATGGCAGAGATCACTTTAACCCCCTTATGGACCGATTGGATGATTTGGGGATTGGTTGCGGCTTTTGCCTATCTGGGCTTTTTGATCCGTCGATCTCAACAAGTTCGTGCGCAATGGCTTGGCATATTTGAATCCAAATTAGCGATGAGCTCTGCAATTATTTTGCTTGGCTATTTAACCATTGCGCTATTGGATTCGATTCACTATCAAACGCCTTCCATGAGCGGTGTCATGGAATATAAAAGTGCACTGGATGGCGTATAGTCTCATTTGGCTTTGGTTCAAGAGCGTACTTATTCCGCACCCTTTGCAACCACCGAATACACCAAAAGCTTGGTTGTTAATGCGGTTGGTGAGGTTCAACATCTCAAACAGCCCTTGAAGCATATTGCGAATCCGGCTCAATTTTCGATTTTGTCACAAAGCCTGCTAGCGATTGGCTATGCTTCTTTGATTTCCGGCCTATTTGTATTATTGCACCTGTTCTGGCGTAGTCGCGTGCATCAAAATGATTTTATCGGTTGGACCAAGCAGGTCATTCACGGTCAAACACGGTTACCTTGGCGCACTGCTTATTTAACGGTTTGGGTATTGGTGAGTTTGGCGGTTTGGTTTTGGATAATGAGTCATTCGGTTCATGTCCTCGGTACTGACAAAGTAGGCAGTGATGTGCTTTATGAGTCTCTAAAAAGTATTCGTACTGGGGTGTTAATTGGGGTGCTCACCACCTTGGTCATGTTACCGCTTGCCTTGTTTCTGGGGATCAGTGCAGGGCTGTTTAAAGGGTGGGTGGATGACATTATTCAATATGTTTACACCACCTTAAATTCGATTCCAGGGGTGTTATTAATCGCTGCATCCGTATTGGTGATGCAGGTTATCCTCAGTAATAACCCAGATTGGTTTACCCGAACCGAAGAACGTGCTGATATTCGGTTATTATTCTTAGTGTTGATCTTAGGCTTAACCAGTTGGACGGGATTATGTCGATTACTGAGAGCGGAAACCTTAAAGCTCAGTGCGGTGGATTATGTTACCGCAGCGAAAGCGTTTGGCATTTCGCGTCTGACCATTATTCGGCGTCATATCTTGCCAAATGTGATGCATATCGTTTTAATTGCCGTGGTGTTGGACTTCAGTGGTTTGGTATTGGCCGAAGCAGTGTTATCTTATGTTGGGGTGGGGGTTGATCCGACCATGCATAGCTGGGGTAATATGATTAACCAAGCACGATTAGAAATGGCGCGCGAACCGATGGTGTGGTGGTCTCTTTTTTCAGCGTTTTTATTTATGTTTGTTTTGGTGTTAGCCGCCAATTTATTTTCAGACCGGGTCCAAACGGTATTGGACCCTCGAAATCAATCGTCACTTTAGGAGTTCTCGATGACAAAGGCCATGCCCGTTCTCAGTGTTCAACAACTTCAAATTGAGGTCAATGGCGTTGAGCTGGTTAAAAAAATTGATTTTGAAATTCAATCGGGTGAAATTTTTGCATTGGTTGGCGAGTCGGGAAGTGGTAAATCGCTGACGGCACTGGCGATAATGCGATTGTTGCCAGAGGGTTTAAACGTCCGTTCGGGACAGATTTTGTTAAATCAGCAAGCGCTATTTCGATTGCCTGAATACCAAATGCAACGTGTTCGCGGTAAGCAGGTGGCGATGATTTTTCAAGAACCGATGACCTCCTTAAACCCGGTGATGACCGTTGGAGAGCAGGTGGCAGAAGTGTTACGGATTCATTTACGAATGAATAGTCAATCGGCACGGAAAAAAGTGGTGGCCTTATTTGAAGAGGTGGGGATTCCCGAGGCGGCGGCGCGCTATGACTGGTATCCGCATCAGTTATCAGGTGGCCAAAAACAGCGGGTGATGATTGCCATGGCTTTGGCTTGTGAACCGGACTTGTTGATTGCCGATGAACCCACCACCGCATTGGATGTGACCATCCAAGCGCAAGTATTGGCCCTGCTTAAAAAAATTCGGAAAGAACGCGGTCTGTCGATTTTGTTTATTACCCATGATATGGGCGTCGTAAATGAAATGGCGGATCGCGTTGCGGTGATGCAAAAGGGCGAGTTGGTCGAGCAGGCGGATAAAAATCATTTTTTTGAACATGCCAATCATCCTTACACGCAACAATTGCTAGCAGATGCGGTACCCAGTCATGAATTTAAATCGGCTGTTCAATCGCCAACGCTGTTAAATATTCAATCACTTAAAGTCCATTTTCCCATTAAAAAGGGCTTGTTTCAGCGAACAGTCGGGCATGTGAAAGCGGTTGATGAAGTTAATTTGTCAATTGCGCAAGGTGAAACCCTTGCCTTGGTTGGGGAATCTGGCAGTGGTAAAAGTACCATTGGTCAAGCCGTTTTAAAATTGATTGAAGCGACCTCTGGTTCCGTTTCGTTATTGCAGTCCACTGAATCGGTCAATTTGCTAGGTTTATCAGAAAGACAAATGAAGCCCTATCGCAAGCAACTTCAAGTGATTTTCCAAGATCCGTTTTCAGCATTAAATCCTCGGATGCAAATTCGAGACATTTTATTAGAAGGGATGAAAAGCTTGAAGGTCGGCCAAAATGACCAGGCCTGGCAGGAGCACCGCATTGATGAACTTTTACAACAGGTGGGCCTATTACCAGAGCATAAATATCGTTATCCACACGAATTCTCAGGTGGTCAGCGTCAACGTATTGGCATTGCACGGGCTTTGGCTGTCGAGCCGAAATTGATTATTTGTGACGAGCCAACCAGTGCATTAGATGTATCGGTTCGGGCGCAGGTATTGGCGCTATTAAATCAATTACAGCAGCAATATCAGGTGTCCTATTTGTTTATTACTCATGATTTGTCCATTATTCCGGCGATTGCGCATCAAGTAGCGGTGATGAAAGCAGGCAAAATCGTAGAGCAGGGCAGCGTTGAAGCCGTGTTATGTCAGCCGAAACACCCCTACACGCAAGCTTTATTAGACTCTGCTCCGAGCCTGATTCGTAAACGATTAGCTGCCAGTTAAAGTGTTTTTGATATTGATGGGGATGGAGTTGCATTGGGTGTGCGAGGAAAAGCAATAACGACTTTTAGTCCCTTTAATTTTGAACTGGTAGATAACTGGATTTTGCCGCCTAAGCTTTGTGCCGCTTTTTGAACGATGCTTAATCCCAAGCCACAACCTTGGCTTATTTGACGGTGTGCATTTTGTCGATAAAAACGCTGAAAGACGGTAGCTCTTAAGGATTCTGGGATGCCCGGGCCAGAATCTTCTACACTCAAAATGATTTCGGTGTCCGTCAAGTGCCAACATATCTGAATAGTGCCATTATCTGGGGTGTAGCGAATGGCATTACTGATTAGATTAGAAAGAATGATTTGT
Organism: Hydrogenovibrio sp.; assembly: GCA_965658885.1. Classification (GTDB taxonomy): domain Bacteria; phylum Pseudomonadota; class Gammaproteobacteria; order Thiomicrospirales; family Thiomicrospiraceae; genus Hydrogenovibrio. The sequence goes on along the minus strand of CBFHUY010000043.1, from coordinate 475 downwards.
AATGCGAATGGGTTGGTTTTAAAAGAAATATTGGCAGTTTTGTAATCTAAGGTTTGATTTTTATCGATGAGTGATTGCGCCAAAGATTCTACAACCTGGTGCGTGAGTTGATGTAGATTAACCGTCTTAGGTTCATCAAACATGACTTCGGGTTGCATTTTTTGTAGCGTCAGCAATTGAGAGATTAAATACTCACTGCGATCCAGTGTTAGAAATAATGACTCTAAATAGGGGGCTGTGCTATCTAACTTTGCATGTGATTTTAACTGCGTTTGAAGGTTTTCGAGTTGTAAACGCATTGCTGAAAAAGGGGTTTTTAATTCATGCGCGGCAGAGGAAATAAACTCTCTTTCTGCTTCCAACATCTTTTCAGCACGGTTTAATAATTGGTCAATCTCAACCACTAAAGGCGCGACCTCCACCGGAACTTGTTGATCTTTTAATCGATGACGCTGATAAGGCTGAATACCCGATA
>CBFHUY010000042.1:0-13839 GCA_965658885.1 Hydrogenovibrio sp. | reverse complement strand
CGGTTCCTGACCATCTAAATTAATATTAAAGGTCATGGAGTCGGTTGCTTTTGGCACCTTATTTAATTGATCCAAGTTAATAGAACTCAACGTGGTATCAAAAACAGGAATCGCTTCAGTAGACAATGCAGTATCGAGTAAATACCCTTGCAGAGCATTCCCCTCTTGCGATGCAATAAAACCATCTTTATCCACTTTAAAAGAACCGTTACGTGTATAAACATTCCCATACTTACCGGTTCTATCTTCAAGGATAAAGAAGCCTTCCCCATCAATCGCCATATCCAAATCACGTCCGGTACTTGAAATGGTTCCATTTGAAAAATCTTGAGTAATTGACCCAACTCTTGCCCCATTACCAGGGGAGTTTTGAGCGCCATAAAAGACATCGGCGAATTCCGCTCTAGATGCTTTGAATGCGGTCGTTTGCGCGTTTGCTAAGTTGTTAGAGACAACCCCCAAGCCTTCGCTTGCGGCATTAATTCCACTGACTGCTGTTAGATCGAATGGCATGATCGCTCTCCTTGTGACTGACTCGACTAATTTAATTAAGGACTAATTAGCAGAAGCTGTGCCAAATTTAATAAAAAAAAGAACTTAAGTTTTCAGAAAGCTGCCGATCCCCTTATTACGGGGGTTTTTACCAGTTGATTCTGATTTTAAGCAAACCACGTTTGGTCATTTTTCTAAAAAAACGGCAACGGTTGCCGATAAGGCAAAGCTGTGCGGCAATCATTTTATTTGCCTCCTTGCCGTATTGCATTCCACTATAAAGAACAATATGCAGCCATTCAACAGACCCCTTGAGACTCATCAAATCAACAGTTAAAAACCACAACTTGTGATCGTGTCAATTAACTCGGATGTTTCATAAATTTTTGCTGAAATTGCGCAGCAACTTGTTTTCACAAGGAAATTTTCGAAGAAGTGTCGTATCCACGATTACGACCGACTGAGAAAATATTGCTTGTGGAATCAAGGGGCAAGCAAAGCAGTGCAAATTTATGAAATATGCGGGTTAAATAGAGATACAAAAAATCTGTATAGACAGCGACTTAGAAATAAATTTGAATTTGATCAAGAGGTGGCAATACCGACTGAGTGGCATTTAAAACAAGAATGGAAATAAGGTCTGGCAAAAAATAAGCCTACCTGAATTCACTGTCAGGCAGGCAGTTTTAAATAAAACGATTAACTGATTTCTCTAATTTGATCAACATTAACGATTTCACCGGTGGCCAAGGTAGCTCGAGCGGTTCCATCACTGCCAACACCAATCGAGTTGATGCGTGAAGGGACAATGGTGTCGATGGTTTTAATGTCACCATCTTTACCCGTACCATAAACGGTGAGTTTATAGTCCGCACTGGGCATTGCATTGCCGAGCTTATCAATACCGTCCCACTGAGCCACTTTTTCACCGATGGGTTGATCGTCTAAAAAGATTTCTTTAACAGGGCCAGAATCGTTTGAAATAACCACTTTTACGTCGGTCAAAGGTTCCTTGATATCCAATTTAATATCACTTGTCGCCCCTTGCTGATGAGATAACAAATCGCCGACGGCTTGTACATTTTTACCAATTAAACTGGCCGACTGCATCACTTGCATACTCTGTAAGCTGGTGGTCATGGCTTGCATTGCTTCGTTCATTTTATTGGTTGATTCAAGTTGACTCATTTGCGTTAAGTCGGTAACAAAGTTGGTTGGATCCATCGGTTTATTCGGATCTTGATTGGCTAGCTGTGTTGTCAATAATCTTAAAAAATCGGCTTGATCCAACTGTTGATTCGGCGCATTTTTTTTAGGATCCGCCGTTTTTTGCAAAGACGAAATATAATCCTGATTTTGCGTATCAATCGGTAACGTTGCCATAATCTATCTCCTATTTACCCAGTTGGATGGTTCTTAGCAATAATTGCTTAGAGGTATTTAATACTTCAATATTGGTTTCATAGCTTCTAGAGGCACTGAGCATATTGGCCATCTCTTCAACCACATTGACATTGGGTCTAAAAATATACCCTTCCTCATTAGCAGAAGGGTGATTGGGATTGTATTCCATTTTTAACGGGGCTTTACTTTCAACCACGTCGTCCACCCTAACGCCGCCTACTGGCAAACCAGACTCTTGATCCAATACGGTTTTAAAAACGGGCTGCTTGGAACGATAGGTGTCTTCGGCATTACTACTCACACTGTCGACATTTGCCATATTGGAAGCAATCGTATTTAAACGAACTGTTTGGGCATGCATCGCTGAAGCAGATATATCAAGCGTTGGGAACATTGACATCAGAACTCTCCTTATTCGCCTTTCAAGGCACCGCGAATGCCATTAATTTTACCATTCAGAAATTCAAGCGTTGCCTGATATTGCATGGCATTTTCCATAAATTGGGCTTTTTCAATATGCGTTTCCACCGTATTGCCATCTAATGCGGGCTGGGTCGGTTGACGATATTTTAAATAACTTTCGGTACTGGCTGCTTCGGCAAACCCGCCGATATGACGACTATGGGTTGTCTTCATATCAGGTCGGTCAATCGACTGACTTAACGACTCTTCAGCCGCTTGCATCTCTTTACGCCAATCCAAATCACGCGCTTTAAAGTTTGGCGTATCAGCATTCGCCAAATTATTCGCAATCAGGTTTTGCCGTTCTTTACGAACGGCCAATGCTTGTTCATGTATGCCAAAAATTGAATCCATGGCGAAATTCCTTATCTAGTCTGGTTGAGTCAAATTGACTTGTTGCTATCGCAATCTGGATGTCAATTTACTTACATTATTATTTTTCTAACCAGAACACAGCAAAATAAATGCCAAATCATCAAAAATAGTTAAACTCATCAGAAAACGGCCGTTAATCGGCCAAAGGTCAAATAACTTTAAGGAAATGTGGGGTTTATTTTTAGAATTCGGCAAAGATTGCCTGTTAACGCCCTGTGATGGGAGCCAAAGACTGCTAGAAAACACCAGGCCTGGTTAAATTTTAAGGTCAATCAACAGTCAAACAACGTCAGATAGGTCGATTAAATACGGAGATATTCCATTTAATCGATCAATGGGAACCAAGAAGACACTTCCACTTTTTCTAACAGTTGTCGGTAATCAGATTTAATATGCGTTTCCAATCCCTGATCTCTTGCTGGTTGACAGCCGCCCATGTCAGCAACTTGACGGTAAAGCGCATTTTTTAGACGATCACGCAAGTCTCGAGCATCCGTCGTAATATATTTTTTAATAAAATTATTCAGGGTGAGTCGGTATTTCTGAATAAATAACCGATTCACTTCAGACTGATTTGCCGAAGCCCGAACCCCACGACAGCGTTGATTAAAGAAATCATAATGAATGGCCGTTTCAACCAAACGAATATGTAAAGCTTCTCCTGTTAGCGTTTCGACCGATTCATTTTCAGCCTGAATCGATAGACTAAACAAGCCCAGTCCGATAATGGCCCAAATACCCAAAACTCGTTTACAGCGTGCTACTGACAGCATTTTTACATCCTTGTCGCATTGATTCGCGGAGCTTACTTTTGTTTACGATCTTGTTCCACTTGCTTTCGTCTTCTTTCCCGAGGATCAGCAATCAGCGGACGATAAACCTCAATACGGTCCCCCTCTCGAAGCACACGATCCAAAGACACTTCTTGAGAAAAAATACCAACTGAATCAATATTTAAATCTGGAAACTTTTTCAGTAATTTCGAAGCCTTTAACGCTTCGCCAACGGTTGTCCCCTCACCCACAGTTTCTTCACATAAAAACTGTTCATCCGGGAGTGCATAAGCCACTTCAATTATCACTATCTATACACCTGTTTTGCACGTTCACAAAAAGATTGAACCAAGGTTGCGACAATTTGTTCAAAGACCACGCCAATGGCAGCATTTAAAAAAGAATTATTGATTTCAAATTCAATATCTAATGAAATCTTACAGGCTTCCTTGTCTAAAGATTGAAACTCCCATAAACCGTATAAGCTTTTAAAGGGTCCCTCTAGCAAGTGCAACTCAATTTTATCAGGTCGCTGCAACTCATTTCGGGTCATAAATTGGTGTTTAAGCCCCGCCTTAGCAATCAAAATACTCGCAACCATTTTATCATCAGTGTGTTCAATCACTTCACTGCCACCACACCACGGCAAAAACTCAGGATAAGCTGCAACATCATTCACCAAATCAAACATACATTCAGCGGAATAAGGCAACAAAGCAGAGCGTGTTATTTTTTTCATACGACGCCTGTAAATTCGCTATAATCCGCTATTATGGCAAAGAAAAAAAAACAAAACAATGCAAACAGCATTGCACAAAATAAAAAAGCACGTTTTGACTATTTTATTGAAGAAACCTATGAAGCAGGCTTAGTACTTTCGGGTTGGGAAGTTAAAAGTTTACGCCAAGGAAAAGTTCAGATTAATGAAAGTTATATTCTGCTTAAAAATCATGAAGCTTGGCTGTTCGGCGCACTGATTACCCCATTAATCAGCGCTTCAACCCATAGCTTTCACGACCCTTTACGGCTTAGAAAATTACTAATGCATCGTCGAGAAATCGACCGTCTCATGGGATTAATAGATCAAAAAGGCTATACGCTCGTCCCACTGAGCCTGTATTGGAGCAAGGGCAAAGTTAAAATCTCCATTGGCCTAGCGAAAGGTAAAAAACTTCACGACAAACGAGCCACAGCAAAAGAGCGTGACTGGAACCGTGATAAACAACGCATTCTCAAATATCACGCATAGATTTTTATCTATTCCACTTGAAAACAAACTAAACAACCCTAAATACAGTATAATATTCACTTTCTAACACTTAAAAACAACCAGGCCTGGTCGTTTTTAAGAAGCAAACCATCGAATTCGGGGATGCACTGGTTTCGACGGGGAGTACAAAGTTTAGGATGCATGTCGTGCCTGAATGATGCACGTAAATCTTTATTTCAATTTGTTATAGTTGCAAACGACGATAACTACGCTCTAGCGGCTTAATCCCGCTAGCGCAGACTGGGGCCGTTGTTCGTGGCGCCCAGCTCTGTGTCGACTCACACGGAATCGTCGGTCTTATGTGTTTGGATAAGGCTTGACTAAACTTTACAAACTCGCTTAATGTGATCCCTGCTGGTCGGGCAGCATTAGGTTAAAGCAATAGACCAAATAAACATGTAGAGTTTTAAATGGAGGCTTCTCGGACGGCGGTTCGACTCCGCCCATCTCCACCAATTATTATTTTTATCCATAAAAAAGCCCGAAATTTCGGGCTTTTTTTGTTTTAGCATTCTGAGCTATTTGAGTTTTTTAATCCGTTCTTGTGGACTAATAACATCGGTTAGCCGAACCCCGAACTTGTCATTAATCACCACCACCTCACCATGCGCAATCAAGGTGCCATTCACCAACAAGTCAAGCGGCTCTCCAGCTAAACGATCCATCTCAATAACTGACCCTTGGGTATAAGACAACAGATTCCGAATGGAAACTTTTGCTCGACCGATTTCCAATGCAAGCGTGACAGGAATATCCAATAGAACATCCAAGTCAACCTTTTCAGAACCATTACCACGGCTTTTTTCAAGTGCCGCAAATGAGGCCGCATCAATTTCATCTGCATTGTTTGAGTGTGTTTCCCTTGCTTGTTCAGACAAGGCTTCCCCCCAAGGATCATCGTCGGTTGCGGATGATGTTTCGGACTGTGCTTGTTCATCCATGGCTTCACCCCAAGCACTTAAATCATCTTCTTCACTCATTGTACCATTCCTTTACATTCTCAATCATTCGCTCTTGATAAGCAGGGTGCCTTAATATCTCTTCGATTTTGACTGCTTTTCGATCATTACTTTCGCCAATTTTTCCTCGAACAATTCCAATCCCTTCCGCTCTAACGGTGACCTGTTCGGGCATTTCAATTGGAATGATATCGCCTTTTTCCATTTTCATCAGATCATCCATATTCATTTGCAACTCGAGCAAGTTCACAGATAGATCGACTTCAATATTCTTGGCTTCTTCTTTGAGGGTCCGAGACCAACGGTTATCTGACTCACCTTGAAGATTTGACATACCCTCTTCAAGTTTATCTCTCACCGGTTCCAGCATCGCATAAGGCATGACGATATCAACCCGACCTTCAACCCCTTCAAAACGAACATTAATCGGACTGACCACAATCATATCGGTGGCATCAACAATGCTGGCAAACTTTGGGTTCATCTCGGAATGCATATAATCAATTTCGATGTCCATTACCGGTGCCCAAGCTTTGCGGAGCGTTTCCGATGAAATATCAAGGATACTCCGAACCATACTCATTTCAACAGGTGTGTATTCTCGACCCTCAATCTTGAACGGTAATAAACCCGTCCCACCGAAGTACATATCCACTGCGGTAAAAATCAGTTTGGAATCTAACGTAAATAACGCCACCCCATTTAAGGGATTGATGCGGTAAATATTTAAACTGGTTGGTACAAATAAATTCCGCAGATAATCGATCATTTTTATGATCTTGACTTCGCCAGCCGTCACTTCAACACTCGACATAATCATCTCGTTGAAATTGCGTTGAAACCCTCTGGCAAAACGTTCATTAATAATATCTAACGCAGGAAGACGTCCACGAACAATTCGTTCTTGATTGGTAAAATCATAGACAGTCGCAACGGTTCCGTCGACGGAATCATCATTTTCCGTTTCAACATCTCCACCGCCCATCCCTTTCAGGAGTGCATCGACTTCGTCTTGACTTAAAATATCTTCCATTCGCTGCTACCTAATCACTTTTATTGCATTACAAATCGTTCAAAGTAAACATCTTCTAATAAATCTGGATAGATCTTTTGTTTTTCAAGCACTTCTCGTGCCTTTGTTAGGATTTTGTTTCTCAAAATTTCAGGGCCATTATCCAAGTTCATTTCAGAAAAGGTTTGGACCCTTAATAGTGCCGTTATATCATTCCTGAGTATTGGACGGTAATTTTCCATGTCAGCAATCACTTGTGGGTAGTAGGACATAAACTTAAGTGTCACTGCCAAAAATTTTGCCTGACCTTCTCCTTTGAAGTTGACAACAAAGGGTTCCATCGGGAAGTACTGAGGAGCGCTCCCCGGTTCTGGTGGATCATATTGTTTATAGGTTGGGGGAACCGCGACGGCTTCCTCTTGCTCAGTGTGTTCAACAACTTGATGGGTTTCATCTGCCTTAGCGTGATCACCGCCGTCCTTGGTTAATAGGAAAAAGGTTAATACGCCAATCCCAATCAATAGTAAAACAAGTACAACGATTAGGGTAATAATCAACCCTTTTCCGCCACTTTTTTTAGTCTCTTGTTGTTCTTCTTCAGCCATGTGATTCCCTTTTTAAGCGATAATTACAATTAAATTTTAAAGCGGTGAATTCACCATCTCATTCGATAGATCTTCTAAGCCGGGGGCTTCACTCAAACTTCTCAAGCGTTCATCCGCTTCTTTGTTCAATACGATAATACTAATACGTCTATTACGTGGATTATACGGATTTTCTTTATCAAATGGCACGGTATCTGCCAACCCGACAACTTGTGCAATTTTACCGGACGCAACCCCACCATCTAATAACAATCTTCTCGCCGCATTGGCTCGATCGGCGGACAGTTCCCAGTTCGTATACTCGGCATTCGAATGATAACCTGAAGAGTCCGTATGACCTGCAATACTAATTCGATTTTGGGTATTGGCCAACACCGATCCCACTTCTTTTAATAAATTTGCTGCATAGTCCTTGGGTAAATCAACCCCTGATCCAAACATTGGGCGTTTTCTATCATCTAAAACCTGTACTTGTAAACCATTCGGTGTCACTTCAATTTTAAGCTGGTTTTTGAGTTCATTTAAAACCGGGTTATCTGATATTTTTTGCTCTATCAAGCGTTTTAAAGCTTCCATTTCCGCTTTTTCTTTAGCCAAATCTGCTCCGCCAACGCCATCATCATCGACCCCTTTTGGTGTGTCTTTAAATCCACCCATATCAATAATAGAGTCCGAACTTTGACCCGCTTCTTTGGATGGCACCAATACCGACGGAGACGCTTCAATGACCGTTGGATCTCTAAAATATTCTGCCATTGCCCGCATTTCTTCATCGTTGGTTCCACCCAACACCCAAAGCATTAAGAAGAATGCCATTGCTGCTGTCATAAAATCGGCAAACGCAACCTTCCAAGCCCCACCATGTGCACAATGGGGACACTTGGTTAACCGTTTGATAATTATGGACTGTTCATCGCTCATTTAGCTTCACTCAATTTTGACAGAATTCAACGGTATTATTTTTGCGTTTGTAAAAATTCATCCACTTCCTGGAAAGAAGGGCGGTTTGCTCCTGGAATCGATTTCCGTCCAAACTCAACCGCAATCTGAGGTGCATAACCATTTAGGTTTGCCATTAAACAGGTTTTAATGGTGCCATAAAAGGCGCCCTCATCATGCGCACGATTAGCCATATCGGAAGAAATGGGACCGACAATCCCATAAGCCACTAAGATCCCCAAAAAGGTTCCCACCAAAGCCACCGACATATGGTGCGCAATCTCCAGTGGTCCGGCATCTAAATAGCTCATGGTAACAATAATCCCCAAAACTGCCGCGACAATACCAAAACCAGGCAAGGCTTCAGCGACCTTTCCAACGGCTTCAGCCGGTGCCGCTGCTTCATGATGATGGATATCCATTTCTAATATCATTAAATCTTCAATTTGATACGGATTACTGGCACCGCTGATCATTAATCGCAAATAATCGCAAATAAAATCAACAACATGGTGATCTGCAGCGACTTTTGGAGACGCATTAAATAATTCACTGGAATGCGGCTCTTCAACATCCGCCTCTATCGCCATTAAGCCTTCTCGACGCGCCTTATTAAAAATACGAAACATCAACCCCAGTAATTCCATATAGGTTTCTTTAGTAAATTGAGAAGGCTTTGCGAGTCCTAAAGCGCCCGAAAAGCTTTTCTTAACCACCCATCCCGGATTGGCAATGATAAAGGCACCAAAGGCACTACCACAAATAATGACGACTTCTAGTGGTTGAATCAAAATCCCAAAGCTACCGTGAGGGAGATACCCTCCTAGCAGACAACCGATAACCACCAATGTTCCAATAATTGCTTTCATAGTCTGTAACCTTAATCTTGCTTATTTTCAGAGTGCTTGAATTATTATTATTTAACACTAAAGACGATTGACTGCCTTGGAAAGTGCATCTTGTGCCGTATTTAGTTGGGCAAGATTATCCTTTATTTCATGTAAAAAATCACTTACTTTTACTGCTTGTTGCTGTGTTGTTTCAGCGCGAGCTTGTCCACTGCCCATGACACCAACCGCATTACGAGCTCTTTGTTGTAACTCTTCAATAATCGCTTGAATTTCGGTTGTTGCCTGCTGTGTTTTCCCGGCTAAGATTCGAACCTCATCCGCTACAACGGCAAATCCTCGACCATATTCACCCGCTCTTGCCGCTTCGATGGCCGCATTTAATGCAAGTAGATTGGTTTGCTCTGCAATATCTCGGATCAGTACCAAAACCGTTCCGATATTATTACTGTCATCTTCTAAAGCTTTTATCACGCCTGACGCTTCTGTAACCTCGTCCGTTAAACCATTGACCTCTGTAATCACACTGGAGGCAGATGCCATGCCATCTTGTGCACCATCACTCATTTTATCGATTAAACTGGTGAGATTGCCTGACAGTGAAACTAACTCTGTCGAATCAAATGACTCTGCTACGGGTTGAGTTTGCTGAAGACTTATGTTCTGAGCTTCATCAAGCTGTGACTGCAAGGTTTCCATTTGCTGTTCGAGCATTTGATTATTTTGAGTAGAGGCTTGCACCTGTTGTTGTTCACTTTCAAGCTGCTCTTGAAAACGGCTGACCAAGCTATTTAAGCTTTTTTGTAACTTCGGATCGATTGCATTTGATTCGATTGGCTGAGAGAAGTCGTTATTTGCAACATAGGCATCAATGGCATCGGTTAAGTCGGTTGAATCACAGGCATTGACTCGATTACACCAAATTAAATAAACCAAAGCCCCTGCGATCACGGCGCCAACGCCCAGAGCCACTAAAACACCACCAAGGCTGGCAATCACTTCGCCTCCTTCAGCCATGACCGAAAAGGGCATCCATGCAATCAAGCCTGTCATTATTTGTTTATGTAGTTTCATATTCAATCCTTTTCTAAGCATAATAATCGACCAAATTATCGGTCGCTATTTCTATCGGAGCGGTCTCAGTCATTTCCTCGTCATCTGCATCCGTTAAGGAGCCGTTCAAACCGGAATCCTTACCACCTTGTGAAGCATCCTGATTTTGGTCTTTAGCAAATGCACTTTCATCACGAACATCAAGCGAACCTAATCCGATTCCAGCGGCATCCAGAATTTCTCGTAATCTGGGCATCGCATTTTCAATGGCTTCTCTTGTGGTGCCCTGTTGTGCAGTCATGGACACATGTAATTGACTATCCTTATCAATATTCAATTTTATTTGAATAGAACCAAGCTTTTCCGGATTTAAGGTAATTTTCGCTTCTTGTACCTTATTATTTGCCATATAAGTAATTCGCTGTCCTAACGCTTGCCCCCATTGAGGAGAGCGCATTGGCTGACTCAAAGTCTGCATTCCAGGTGGTAATTGAGCACGCCCATCAAAGGATACGCCTAAAGAACCGAGTAGCTTTTCACTTTTTTCCGCTTTAGCCTCTTCTGAAACTAATGCTTCATTAAAGCTTCTAACGCCCTCTTGTTGTACTCTAGCAATATCCTGCTTTTGTAACTGTGCAAAGGCTTGAGCTTGTTGCATTTGTTGTTGAGTTTGACCAGAATTTCCCTGGTGACCGGACTGTCCTTGTTGCCCAGCTCCCTGCTCAAAAGTAGATGGATGAGCACTTGCCCCCATACTTTGAGCTGAAGATGGCTGCTGCGCTGAGGCTGAAGGATTCATATTCGATGGTTGCGTTGCCGCTTGAGCCTGTCCAGCTGCGGGTGATTGAGCCGCTCGAGCGTGTTGAGCTGCATCAAGGTGTTTTTCATTCACCCCTTGCTGAACCGACTGCTGAGCAAGCTGCTGTGCCTCAACATTTGCAGCTTGACGATCTTGTTCCATCCGACTCATTGGCTTATCCGAGTCATGTGCAACCCCCTGAGCAGACACACCACTATTTGGAATAGACGCTTGCGAGACCTCTTTCAAACCGTATTCTGTCATCGTTTCGACTTCATCATCGACCATACCGGGTAAAGAAGAGGTCGTTAGGCTGTCATTTCCTTCCAATTCCTTGCCAATATCAACCAGGCCCGGTTTCTCCACAGACGCCTCTTTATGTTCCATATTTGAATGTGATGCAACAGCATCAATAGAAGCTTCCAAATTTTCATTCGATGCCTGTTGAACTGACTTTAATGGGTCTTGCACTAAAGCCTCGCCTTTAATAGCGGTTTTACCTGTTGCGCTCTGTCGTTCGACAATCGAATTCACCACATGAGATTCAACCCCCGGCGATAGCGTAACCTCTGATACTAGCTTATTACTTTCTTGTCCAGACAAAGCAACATGAGATGAGGTTGGTTCAGCATCTAATGACTTAACCGTCGCACTTGCATCTGCGATTTTTTGATTAATTTGTTGTAATACGGTTTCCAGCTCCGAGGCTTCGTCGGCATCTTGGCCTTTCTTACCGACACCTTGATTAAGCACATCACTAGGCAACCGAATGTCTGAACCAATGGTTTTCGAAGCATCCGCCTGACCATCAACCGATTTTAATGCTGATGCTTCACGCACAAAGAGTTTGGCAAAACCATTTGCCTCTTTCGGCAAACTTTGCCCATTACTTTGAGCAGACTGTTGCCCTTCAGGTGAAGCGATTGAAGGATTCAGCACAGAGCCTAATATAGGTTGCTTAATCATATCTCTATCCAGTAACGTAATTTAACTTGAAAAGTGATAAGCAACTAACAAGCCAATTCAAATATATGTAAAGAGCTAGTGTTTTTTTTGGTCGTGATAAAATTTTTGGGACGCCAACTCATCAAGCATTTTTTGCTCTTGTTTTGCCAATTTAATCGCTTGATCTTTCTTGAGTTTTTGCAATAACGAAGTCATTGCTTGATGTCGCGCTTTTTGTTCAACCCAATAGCTTTCGGCATCCTTTAAGGCTTCTTGTGCTTGTTTAACCTGTTCTTGTTGTGAGGCAATGGCAGTATTCACCTTTTCAATAAAAGCTTGGGTGGCAACAATTTGCGCTGAATTAACCTGCTTGTTTTGGTAAACCGAAGCTAAATAACCCGATTGATATTCTTTAAGTGAATCCAGTTGCATTTGATGGGAATCGCACTGCTGTCTTAATATCAGCACATTTTCTCTAGCCTGATCCAGGTCATTTTGTGCCAAGTCAACAAGCATTTCAAAACGCTTAATTTTTGCTTTCATTGGTCACCCTCTATCCTGTTTACGTTGATAGAAGCGTCAAGTCGTTTCAAGAGAAGCCTTTAAGCCATTTAAGCTCTGTTCAACTGTATAAGACTCTGTCATAGATTGAGATAAGAAGTTAGCCAACTGTGGCTGTTTGGCTATCGCTTCATCAATCGCAGGATCCGACCCTTGTCGATAAGCGCCAATACTAATTAGATCTTGATTTTGTTGATAAATTGAATAAAGTTGCTTAAACCGTCTAGCCAATTGAACTTGTTCAGCAGGGACAATATCAATCATAACACGGCTGATTGACGATTCTATATCAATCGCCGGATAGCGACCGGAGTCAGCAATTTGTCGTGATAATAAAATATGGCCATCTAACACCCCTCTGGCCGAATCAACCACGGGATCATTTTCATCATCGCCTTCGGCCAAAACGGTATAAATTGCCGTTATGGAACCGGAGTGTTTAGCGCCATTTCCAGCTCTTTCGACTAACTGAGGAAGTTTAGCAAAGACGGAAGGGGGATATCCTTTGCTTGCAGGGGGTTCTCCAACCGCGAGTGCAATTTCGCGCTGAGCTTGAGCAAACCGGGTTAAAGAGTCCATCAGCAATAAAACATCTTTACCCTGATCGCGAAAATATTCAGCAATCGAGGTCGCTAACATAGCACCATGCAATCGCATTAGCGGCGGATCATCTGCTGGCGTTGCAACCACCACCGCTCTTTTTAATCCTTCTTCACCCAGATTATGGCGAACAAAATCATTCACTTCACGCCCACGCTCACCTACGAGCCCAACCACAACTACTTCTGCATCCGTAAAGCGAGTCATCATGCCGAGTAAGACACTTTTACCGACCCCGGTTCCAGCCAATAATCCAACTCTTTGACCTTTTCCTAGGGTCAACAAACCATTAATGGTTTTAACCCCAACATCCAATGGCGATTGAATTGGCGCACGCAACAAGGGGTTAATTTTTTGACCCGTCAAAGACACGCGTTTTTCATAAGCAATGGGGCCTTTATCATCTAAAGGGTTACCGGCGCCATCAATGACTCTACCAAGCAATGAACGGCTAACACCGACCTTAATCCCACCAGCAAGCGGTACCACACGCGCATTTGGTTCCAAACCATGAATATGACCTATCGGCATCAAATACAGTCGATCATTACTAAAACCAACCACTTCTGCTTCCACAGGCGCTTGATCACTTGCATAAATCTGACATCTTGAGCCAATCGGTGCATAGGTTCCAACCACTTCTAAGGTCATGCCAACCATTCGAACCAAACGTCCCTCTACGGCTAAGGGGCTTTTCTCAGGTAAACGCTCAGAAAGTGCAGTGAGTCGGTGTGAAAGGAAC
>CBFHUY010000041.1:0-13916 GCA_965658885.1 Hydrogenovibrio sp. | reverse complement strand
CCTGCCGTCATATTCTTAATCAAGGTGTCATAAAAAGACTTGCCCGCATGCTCTGAATAAAATCCTGCGGCTTGTTGTTCGGTCAATTTGACCATTTTTGCAGCGATGATTTTCAAACCATTTTTTTCCAGGCGCGCCATAATTTCGCCCACTAAATTTCGTCGAGTGGCATCCGGCTTAATAATCGAAAATGTTCTTTGCAGCATTCCATTAACCTTCGTTAACCCGCGTTAACTTTTCTTAAATATTAATCTGATTATTTTAACAACCTAGCCCCACCTTTGCATGAATAAACACTAAAAGATTTTGCGCTTAATGGCATTTCAGCATGATAAAAGCAAAAAACCCCGGCAAGGCCAGGGTTTATTTAATATCCAAACACTGAATTGAAGCTTAAACCGAAAAAGACTCTCCACAACCACAACTGTCTTTGACATGTGGATTATTAAAAACGAATCCTTCACTGAGCAAGCTTTCCTTAACATAGTCCAGTTCCATGCCATCAATGAGAGGCAGGCTTTTCTCAGGCACAATCACCTTCACACCAAAGCTTTCAAAAACCTGATCCTGATCGGAAATCTCATCCGCATAACCTACTTCATAAGAAAAGCCTGCGCAACCACTGGTTTTGGTACTGACTTTTAACCCTAAACCATGCCCTCTTTTGGCAATCATGGTATTCACTCTATCAGCGGCTGCCTGTGTTAATGTCACTGCCATTGCCCACTCCTTCTCTGTTTCATTCGCTAAGCGAGTCCAAACGCAACTTTTTGCTGAACCGCTCTTTGTTCTATCACCTGTTGCAGCGAAACACTCACTAAAAATTGTTGAATCATATCACTCAAGTCGGCCCATAATTCATGTGACAAACATTGATTGCCGCCTTGGCAATTGGCTCGACCATGACACCGACGCGGTTCTAAATCTTCATTAACAGCGGCAATAATTTCACCCACCGAGATCTCTTCAGCACTTCGACTGAGTCGATAGCCACCACCCGGCCCTCGTGCACTTAAAACCAATCCAGACTTTTTAAGCTTTGCAAAAATCTGTTCCAAATAAGACAACGAAAACGCCTGTCTTTCTGAAATCATCGCCAATGTAATTGGACCCTTTGTTTGATTCAGTGCAATATCCAGCATTGCGGTGACAGCATACCGGCCTTTTGATGTGAGTTTCATAGTGCCCCTTTTCCACTGTTAAGCATTAACCCGCTAAAGCGTTCCAAGACCCGGACAGTCTCTTTTGATATACCTGAACGCATAACCAATCCTCTAATGAATCGATATCTTACAATAACCTAGTATTTTACTCAAGATTTATCCCGATCCATTTCAGATTTAATATGGGCCTGCTGTTCAGGGTCATCTGGCTCTAAAACAGCATCTTCCAGACTCGGTAAATCGACATGCGTATCTTCGCCACCCAACCTTTGAATTTGCTTATTTAAGCGTTCTAATTGCTCATCCTGACTTTGCACATGATCCAATAAACTATAAATCGCTTTTTCCACTGGATCTTCAACATTCTGACTCACACCATAGGCATCAAAACCAATTTTTTGTGCCATTTTTTGACGACGTTTTTCTTTTTCTGATAAGTTAGTCTCAACCACTCGCCCGGGAATCCCGACGACGGTTCGCCCGGCAGGTACCGGCTTAATGACCACTGCATTCGAACCAATACGCGCATCATCTCCCACATCAATCGGCCCTAAAACCTTTGCCCCCGCACCGACCACAACTCGGTTACCCAGAGTGGGATGACGTTTCCCTTCATTCCAACTGGTTCCCCCAAGGGTGACGCCATGATAGATGGTACAGTCATCACCAATTTTGGCCGTTTCGCCAATCACCACCCCCATACCATGGTCGATAAAAAAGCGCTCACCAATGGTCGCTGCGGGATGGATTTCAATCCCGGTTAACCAACGCGCCAAGCCCGAAATAAATCGCGCTAGCCACTTTAGCCTTTTCCCCCATAGCCAATGAGAAAATCGATACCATAAAATCGCATGCAATCCAGGATAGGTGGTCAAGACTTCAAAAGTGTTTCTCGCGGCAGGGTCTCGATCAAAAACCGACCGAATATCATCTCTAATTCTTTTCAGCATCACTTTCCTTTTTAAACGCTTGCAATTGCTCAGCTTGCCTTTGTGCCGCTGTCAAAATACCCCGTAAAATATCCACTTCTTTGACATCTAACTGACTTCGGTTAAACAAGCGACGCATGCGTCGCATAAACCGAGCGTTCTTTGCCGGATCTAAAAATTCAATATCTTGTAGCGCTTGGTAGAGGTGATCATAAAACCCTTCCATCCGTTCGCCACTGGCTTGTTGATGACGATAGCCTTCTGCCTGATGAACACTTTTAATTTCAGTTGCCATCAGCAACTCATAAACAAACACCTGTACCGCAGCGGCAATATTGAGAGAACTATAAGTTGGGTTTGTCGGTATATGCGCTAAATAGTGACATTTATCCATTTCGGCATTACTCAGGCCCGAATCCTCACGACCGAATAAAATAGCCACTGGCGCAGCGGTCTCACTGGCATTCAAAGTGTCCATAGCCAAGGTCGCGGTTTGTCGCACATCCAATTGCGGCCAAGAGACTTTGCGCATTCTGGCACTGGCGCCCACCACCAATTGACAATCGGCAACCGCCGCATCCAGCGAGTCAACCTTGACGGCCGAATCCAAAACGTCTGCCGCCCCTGAGGCGCGTGCTGAAGCCACCTGAGAAGGAAATTCTTTCGGATTGACCAACACCAACTGACTCAACCCCATGTTTTTCATTGCCCGCGCCACAGCACCAATATTGCCAGGATGCGACGTTTCGATTAGCACAATTTTAATCTTTGCCAAATTTGGGTGGCTTCTATAATCTTCTATCATCCATTTTCCGTTATAATTCTTTTATTATTTGACAAACCCGATCGCCTAACCCGAAAACAGGCAAACTTTGGGGAATATTTTAACAACTGGAAACCACCTTATGCACCCAATTTTAAATATCGCCACCCTCGCAGCCAAACAGGCTGGCGAGTTTATCGCTGACCAGCTTAACCACATTGACCAACTTAACATTCAAGAAAAAGGCCGACATGACTATGTCAGCGAAGTGGACAAGCGCGCTGAAAAAATCATTATCGACTGTATTCGTAAATATTATCCGGAACACAGCATCAAAGCGGAAGAAAGTGGTCACCATCAAACCGAATCGGATTTTGAATGGATTATTGATCCGCTTGACGGCACCACCAACTTTCTGCATCAGTTTCCGGTGTTTTCCGTTTCCATTGCAGTCACCGAAAAAGGCCGATTAATGCATGGTGTCATTTATGACCCCTTAAAGGACGAATGCTTTTCTGCTTCAAGAGGGGAAGGTGCGCGCATGAATAATTACCGCATCCGCGTCAGTGAACAATCCACATTGCAAAATGCACTGATGGCCACGGGCATTCCGTTTCAAGAATTTGATTATGTTGATGCCTATTTAGCCAGCTTAAAACAATTTATGCTCAATACCGCCGGCATTCGCCGCGCGGGTTCCGCAGCACTGGACTTAGCTTATGTTGCCTGTGGACGCGTTGATGGCTATTGGGAGCTCAATTTAAAACCTTGGGACATTGCCGCTGGTGCGCTCATCGTCCAAGAAGCCGGTGGACTGGTCACCGACTTTAAAGGCGGCAATGACTATTTGAAATCCGGCAACCTCATTGCGGCGAACAGCAAAATGTTAAAAGCCATGGCCAAGATTATTGGGCAAACCATTCCTGAACAATATCGCCAATAAAATAACCAGGCCTGGTTATTTTTAATCCGCCTCGAGTGCGCAGGACATTAATAAAGCATCCTCGCGCACTTTCACCAATTCACCATCCTGATAATCCCAAGCCGCATAATAATTGGGGCGAATGCCATTTTGAATAAACCCAAGGGATTCATACAAACCGATGGCGGCATTAGAGACACGGACTTCAAGCAACATGATCTGAAAATTTGCGGCGCAGAAATGCTTCTGCAGCGCTTGTAATGCAATGCGCCCTATACCTTGACGTTGCCATTTCGGTGCCACACAAAAATTCAGTAAATGCACTTCATCCAAAACCGTCAAAAAACACGCATACCCCAATTTATGTTGCTGGGCATCACAAAAGACATAAGCCAGACCATCATCCAATGCCTGCTCGAAACCACGACGCGTCCAGGGAAAGTCATAGGCCTGTTGCTCAATCGTCATTACCCAATCCAAATCCAGCTCCGTCATGGGTCGAAAAAAATCATAGCCACTCATGAACCGAAAGCGCCTTCGCTCAAATTAGCCAAATCCATTGGCTTGACATAACATTTGATAAAACGTTTTCTTGGCCTGCGCAGACGCAAATAACTGGTCAAAGCTGGGCAAATCAATCAACTCCGCTCCAGCCTGTAGATCCTCAATAATCGCCGCATCACGCTCAAAAACAAACACCCGATCAACGCCCAAATCAATAATGGTGTCTAATGCATCCATAATGGTTTCTTCGCTTTGACAAAGCTGAGAATCGACAAAATGAAGTTCCGCTGTCGAACGATTAAAGGCTTTTAAGATATTCAGTGTGAGTCGCCATTCGGGTCTTTGTGGGTTTTGCCAAATATCTGCCAACCCCGCGCCGACCCAAACCCAAGGCAATGAGTTTAATGCCATCGCTTCAGTCGATTTGGTAGAGTGTTCATCACGGATAGAGATCGTGTTGTCTGTAGGTGGTTGTGAAACATTCACTTGAGTCGTAGCCGTTTCAAGTTCAGAATTGGATTCTGATTGTTGTGCCACACTCAATGCGGAGGAAAAATAACCAGGCCTGGCTCGCCAGAGCGGCAAGCCTAACGCTGAAAAAAACGACTGATTCAAACCCATTGACACCAATTAAACAGCCGCTGCTTGTGGATGGGCTTTACGACCTGGATCAAGCAACTTATTCAACGCATTGATATAGGCTTTAGCGGATGCGGTGACGATATCGGTATCGGCTCCCTGACCGTTGACAATGCGACCTGCTTTTTCCATGCGCACCGTTGTCTCACCCAATGAATCCGTGCCATTGGTGACATTACTCACCGAATACAATTCCAAACTGGCACCGGAATCCACCAATTGCTCAATCGCTTTAAAGGTCGCATCGACCACCCCGCCACCAACAGCAGAAGCCGTTTTTTCTTCACCTGCAATCCACAAGGTAATTTCAGCACTGGGTTGGTCACCCATTTCAGTATTGGCCTTTAATGCAATTAAACGGAAGGTTTCATTTTCAACGCGACGGGTATTGTTATCCGTCACCAACGCCTGCAAATCTTCATCGTAAATTTCATGCTTACGATCCGCTAAATCTTTAAAACTGACAAACGCATCACTAAGCTCCTGTTCAGTCTCAAATTCAATGCCGAGCTCTTTTAAACGCGCTCGGAAAGCACTGCGACCTGAATGTTTGCCCAGCACCATTTTATTGGTACTCCAGCCCACATCTTCCGCTCGCATAATTTCATAGGTCTCACGATGCTTCAGAACGCCATCCTGATGAATGCCTGATTCATGTGAAAAGGCATTGGTACCGACAATCGCCTTATTCGGCTGTACAGCAAAGCCAGTAATCCCGGCTACCAGACGAGATGCCGCCAGAATCTCAGGCGTATAAATGCGACTATCCACCGTAAAGATGTCTTGACGGGTACGTACCGCCATCACCACTTCTTCCAATGCAGTATTCCCAGCTCGCTCACCCAGACCGTTAATGGTACACTCAACTTGTCGAGCACCCGCGCTGACTGCCGCAAGTGAATTGGCGACCGCCAAGCCTAAGTCATTGTGACAATGGGCTGAAAAAATAGCTTTATCGGCATTGGGAATACGATTCAACAATTGTTCAAATAAGGCACCAAACTGCTCTGGGATATTGTAACCGACGGTATCAGGAATATTAATGGTAGTGGCACCGGCATCAATCGCAGCTTCGATCACGCGGCATAAAAAATCAATATCCGACCGTCCAGCATCTTCAGGTGAGAACTCAACATTGTCGGTAAAGTCACGCGCACGCTTGACCGCCCAAACCGCTCTCTCCACCACCTGATCCGGTGACATCTTGAGCTTTTTTTCCATGTGAATGGGTGACGTAGCGATAAAGGTATGAATTCGTCCCGATTCAGCGGGTTGTATGGCTTCGCCCGCACGGACAATATCATTTTCCACGGCTCTGGCTAAACCACAGACAGTGACATCTTTCACCGCACTCGCCACCGCATGGACCGATTCAAAATCCCCTTGACTGGCAGCCGGAAACCCAGCTTCAATCACATTGACACGAAGCTTTTCTAATTGTTTGGCGATACGAACTTTTTCTTCCTTCGTCATGGAAGCGCCAGGACTTTGCTCTCCATCCCGTAAAGTGGTATCAAAAATGATTAATTCGTCTTTCATAGTTGTGCTGCTCTCTAATCGGGCTTGGTTTGGTTAGGGGTTGAGTCGGTACTCGTGGACGAGTCCTCCGTCGGTGCTTGCACTTCGGAGGATGTAGTGTGTTTTTTGGCTTGTCGGCGCAAAGTTCGTTTTTGCTGAATCATTCGTAGCGTTAATAAAGGACCCGAAATAAAATAGCCTAAAAACAAAGCAAACAGAATCATGGCCGGCTTAATGGTAATCACCACAAACACCAACACGATCACAAACAAGGTCACAAACGGCACCTTGCCTTTTAAGTTGAATTCTTTAAAGGAGCTAAAACGAATATTGCTGACCATCATCAACCCAGAAAACAAGGTGAGCACCAACACGATCACCGATTCAATACCGGTTTCAATCTGATTGGTTTCAATCATCCACACAAAACCAGCCAAGAGTGCCGCCGCTGCGGGACTGGGCAAGCCCTGAAAATAGCGTTTATCTGCGATACCGACCTGAGTATTGAATCGAGCAAGGCGCAAGGCCGCGCCAACCGAATAGATAAAGGCAATCAACCAGCCTAACTTTCCGAAATCTTGAAGCGCCCATTGATACACCAACAATGCCGGCGCCAAACCAAAGGAGACCATATCGGCCAAACTATCGTATTCCGCACCAAATGCACTGGACGAATTGGTCATGCGTGCAATCCGGCCATCCAAACCATCAAAAATCATCGCCACAAAAATGGCGATCGCCCCCAATTCATACTGGCCATTCATCCCAGCAATAACAGCATAAAACCCACCAAACAACGCCAAGGTTGTCATCAGATTGGGAAGGAGGTAAATGCCTTTTTCAAATGGTTTCATAGCGCTCATCTATTATCATTGATTAGCGTCAACCATGTTTGACCATGATTAACAAACCCGCGAGTAGGCACATCAGTTTATCAAGTTGATGCGCGAGTGACAACGGGTAAAAAGGCGTTTATTCTAGCTACAAAACCGCGTGGTTACAAGCGTTATTATCAGCGTATAAAGCACCAGGCCTGGTTAAATTCCAGGCCTAACTCAACCACTAAATAACCTCACCTCGGCCGATTGCAAAGTAGCGAAAGCCATGTGCCGCCATCACCGAATGTTCATAAATATTTCGACCATCAAAAACCACTGGGCGTTTCATGGTTTCTATCATTCTGACATAATCTGGACTCCAAAACCGTCGCCACTCGGTGAGCACCATCAATGCATCCACCCCTTCAAGAGCATCATACATATCATCCACCAGTGTTACGCCAAATTTATCCCCCCAATAATCGCTAAATGCGGGTCCTGCCTTGGGATCATAGGCCACCACCTCAGCACCTTGTGCAATTAGCGCTTCAATGGTTTTTACACTGGGCGCATTATCGACTGTGGCGGTATTGGGTTTAAAAGACAATCCCCAAATACCGATTTTCAGGCCGCGCAAGTCATTCTTGAAAAAGCGCCAAGCTTTACGAAACAGCACCTCTTTTTGAATTTCATTGTTTTGCAACACCACTTTCAATAAATCGGCATCGTAGCCCTTGGATTGAAAACTCCCCACCAGCGCTTCGACATCTGCTGCAAAATTAGGGCCACCAAAACCACACCCCGGAAACAAATAACTGAAACCAATCCGAGAATCCGACCCTAACCCTTGGCGCACCTCTTCAATATCGATATTGTAATGCTCAGCATTATTAGCCAGTTCATTCACCAAACTGATTCGGGTCGCCAATAAAGCATTGACCGCATATTTGGTATATTCCGCTGCCCGCGTAGACATAATTTTAACCTGATCCGTCACATGGTTGAACGGACGCATCAAGTCTCTGAGTAACCGTATAGCATCTTGATCTGAGCCCCCTAAAATGACGCGAGAGGGTTTTGAAAAATCATTAATGGCAGACCCTTCACTGATAAATTCCGGCATGGAAACCACGGCAGCCTTGGCAACCAAACCGCGCTCAGCAAAAGCCAATTTAATTGACGCTTGAAATCGATCAGCGGTCCCGACCGGAAAGGTACTTTGATTGACCACCACCACATCTTTTCGAGCCGTCTTGCCAATTTCTTCAATGACCTTCTCGGCACGATCTGCACGCCAAGAAGGCATACTCAAAATATACACATCCCCATGCACAATCCCTGCTTGCCAATCTGACTCAAAATTCAAGCGCCCCTCTTGATACTGACTTTTAATCAATTGATCCAAACCTGGCTCTTCACGCGGCAAAATTCCCTGTTGCAAATCTTCAACCTTAAGATTGCCGACTGGCAGCGACATCACTTCATTCCCCGTATGCGCCAGCAAACCGGCGGTCACCAAGCCACTTAATTCACACCCAAATACTGAAACTTTCATTTTGCTACCCTATCGATTAATGCTTTTGTCGAACTATCAAACCCCTCAGCCAAAGCCGGCTCTTTGATGGCACTGTAAGCTTCCTTAGCAATCAGTTTCCCTAACTCAACACCCCATTGGTCGAATGGGTTAATCTCCCAAATCACCCCTTCAACATAAGTTTTATGCTCATATAATGCAATCAGCATCCCTAACGTTTTAGGAGAAATGGTTTTCATTAGAATGGTATTCGACGGCTGATTGCCCGGATAATGTTTAAAAGGAGAATCAAATGCCGATTTCAGTGATTCTGGAATCGCATCATCGCCCAACATTAACACGCGCGATTGGGCAAAGCAGTTGGCCATGGCCAATTCGTGTTGATGACGTAAGCTTTCATTGCGCTCCGATTGTGAACCTTCTTCAATATCATCCCGCTCAACAGGCGCAATAAAGTCACACATCACCGCTTGCGTACCTTGATGCAGCAGCTGATAAAAGGCATGTTGCGCATTTGGACCCACTTCCCCCCATAAAACAGGGCAAGTGCGGTAAGCCACTTTTTCACCCGAGCGCGCCACTGATTTACCGTTACTTTCCATCACCAACTGCTCTAAATAAGATGGAATATATTTCAGCCGCGCGTCATAAGGCAGGATGGCTTTATCATGGATATTTAAAAAATTCACGTTCCAAACATCGATTAACCCTAACACCACCGGAATATTCTGAGCCAAGGGCGCTGTGGCAAAATGCTGATCCATAATATGCGCCCCCTGCAATAACTCTCGAAACCGCTTCATGCCGATTTTAAGAGCGATGGGTAAGCCGATTGCTGACCACAAAGAATATCGGCCCCCCACCCAATCCCAAAATAACAATTGGTTCTCAGGCGGAATCCCCCATTCCGTCATTTTGTCGGGCTTGGTCGAGACCCCAATAAAGTGTTGCGCATAAATGACGGCATCATCTTCGATGCACTCTTGAAGCCAATCTTTCGCCGTTTCAGCATTGGACAAGGTATCAATAGTGGTAAAGGATTTTGAAGCGAGGATAAACAGCGTGGTTTCTTGTTTAAGACTTTTTAATAGGTTAGACGTTTGCGTGCCATCAATCGAAGAAATGAAATGCAGATTGACCGGAGAATCAATGGTTTGCAAACTGTGCGTAATCATTAGAGGCCCTAAATCTGACCCGCCCACGCCAATGTTCACCACATCGGTAATGGGTTTACCGCTGTAACCACGCCAGTGTTTAGACCGAATCTTTTCGGCCATCACCGCCATTTTCTGTAAAGCCTGCTCCACGTCTGGCTGCACCTTAGCGGCTTCACCACTCACGTCTTCGCCATGTGCTCTCAAAGCCGTGTGTAATGCAGGGCGATTTTCGGTATCGTTAACATTTTCTCCCGTCAATAAGGCCTGTATCGCCGCCGGCAACGCCTGTTGTTCAGCCAGATTAATCAAATGCTCGAGGGTTTGTTCAGAAATACGATTTTTAGAAAAATCGACGTACAAATCATCGAGTTCAAGTGAGAACTTTTCTGTTCTCGATGCATCTTCAAATAATGCCGACAAATGCGCCGACCCCATTCCTGAGTCACAATGTACTTGTAAAGCCTGCCAAGCAGGGGATTGTTCAACGCCCATTCGATCTCCTTAAAAACTTACGACCCAATCGACCAACGCTTTCTTCAGCAACCTGCTTCAGAGAAAAACATCAATACCGAGAGGGGCATCCCATTACGCGAATGCTTTTGGCCCGCAAAACGGCGGACATTACGTTATTTCTTATCTAATGCCAAAGTACTTAAATAGGCTTTAAAATCCTTGCCTAATGCCGCATCTCTCAACGCATATTCGACATTAGCTCTTAAATACCCTTGCTTATCGCCACAATCATAGGTTTTGCCATTTTTGAACTCAAAACCAAACATCACCTCTTCTTCCAACAACTCATCCATTGCATCCGTTAATTGGATTTCACCACCGGCACCGGGCTTGGTCGTTTTTAAAATTTCCATTAATCTAGGCGTAAAGATATAACGCCCCACCACTGACAAATTAGAGGGGGCTTCTTTCGGCTTGGGTTTTTCAACCAACTCCACAATTCGCATCTCGGGTCCTTTCACACCCGCAATCCCATACTTTTCAACTTCTGCTTCTTCGACCGCTTCCAACGCCACCACGCTGGTATGCATTTTTCGATATTGCTCAGCCATTTGGGATAAACAACCTCTTTTAGGGTGATACATTAAGACATCCGGCAACAATACCGCGAAAGGTTCATTATCGGCAATAATGGGAGAGGCGCACAGAATGGCATGCCCAAGCCCTAAAGCTTCTGGCTGACGTACACTCACAATCCTGACCCCTTCCGGCGTAATTTCTTGTAAAGGCACCAACCTCTCTGATTTACCACGTATATTCAGCTCGGCTTCAAGCTCATAATGCTTATCAAAATGATTTTCGATTGCGCCTTTACTAGAGTGGGTCACCAAAATAATATCGGTAATACCCGCTTCAGCCGCTTCATGTACGATGTACTGTATGAGTGGTTTATCAACAACCGTCAGCATTTCTTTTGGAATGGCTTTGGTGGCGGGTAAAAATCGGGTTCCAAGCCCCGCAACGGGAATAACGGCTTTGGTTAATTTCTTATAGGACATTTAAAACTTCTCTTTACTTGATTGAATTTCGCTGATTTAAACACAAATGTGCCAAAAAAGTGCGTCCATTGCTTCATTATAGGGAATCTGAACACTGAATCTGGAACACTTTTTCA
The DNA here is from genome assembly GCA_965658885.1 of Hydrogenovibrio sp. GTDB lineage: Bacteria > Pseudomonadota > Gammaproteobacteria > Thiomicrospirales > Thiomicrospiraceae > Hydrogenovibrio. Next base: position 2,342 of record CBFHUY010000041.1, on the reverse strand, counting down.
TCTGGTATGTCTTTCAGCAGTTGGCATGCCAAGCCCTGCTGTGAACAAAATGCAGGAATATCCCTTAAAGCAGCTTGATCTGAAACATGCATTTCAATTGACTGCGCTAATAAATCGACTTCTGACAAGGCTTTTTTCAACTTAACCAAAGGTAACGGACAAGGCAGGTTTCTAACATCCAGAACAAACTTAGGCTGCATTCTCAACATTCCCTCAATGCAATTACGATGGTTTTATCTTACAATATATTTCACTCAATTCTATAAAACTTATTGGACAAAATGTTGCGTCTTGTTTTTTTTGCTATCCTGCTGCTCTCCCTTCAAGCCCATGCGTCAAACAACCTCCCTGACTTAGGCGCTTCCGACTTAAAAGATTATGACAGCCAAACCGAAACCTTACTTGGCAAATCCTTTTCTACTGCACTACACACCCAGTACCCTTTGGTCTATGACGCCACACTCCTCAGTTATATTCGACGCATTGGTGAAAAAATTACTGGTGAAACCGGTCAGAACCGTCACTACAGTTTTTTTATAATTGACGATCCTTCTATCAACGCCTTTGCTGGGCCGAATGGTGTCATTGGCATCCACACAGGTTTAATTGCCTCAGCACGTTCAGAAGACGAACTTGCTTCCGTCATGGCACACGAAATCGCCCACGTCACCCAACGACACCTATCCAGAACCTATGAAAACCAAAGCGTGGCCAGCACCGCGGGCATCGCCTCCATTTTGGCCGCGATTCTAATTGGGTCACAAAATCCCAACGCTGGTATCGCCGCCTACATGGGATCTATCGGCCTCAATATTGAAAAGCAATTGAAAAACTCGCGTATCCATGAAAGTGAGGCTGACTATTTTGGCATTAAGTACCTCAATGAAGCCGGCTACAACCCTTTTGCAATGGGTGATTTTTTTAACCGCCTGTCCAAAGAAGCTCAGCTTTATAAAAATACACCGCCTGAAATTTTAATGACGCATCCCGTCACAGAAAACCGCCTGGCCAAAGCCAGAGATCGCGCGGAGCAACTCGATAGCAAACGTCCTTTGAGCTATGACGCGCTAAAGCTGATGCAAATGCGTCTCAAGTATGTCAGCCAAACCCACACGGATCCTTTTGAGCAAATTCAACTCAAAGAATCTCATGCCTGCTATCAGAGTAATCTCAAAACCCTCTATTTACAGAATCAAGACATAAACCAGCTTGATGCCCCCTGTTTGGAAAAACTGATTGAAGAAAACCCTGACGAACGCTTATATCGGCAACTGTTAGTTGAAGTCAAAGTCACACAACAAGATACCAGCGCGCTGGCGGATTTAGAACGACTGATGGATTTCTACCCTTCCGACTTCGCCATTCCCTTCCTGTTTGCCAAAAGTTTAGTGGCTTTTGATCAAACCGATAAAGCCATTGAGTTACTCAAAACACGCACCCCAAGCTATCACTATCAATACATGCTCTACAATACATTGGCGGAACTTTACGCAAAACAAAAACAACCCCAATATAGTTATTATTACGATGCCTTAGCTCAATATAATATCGGCAATATCCCTCGTGCCTTCTTATTGCTAACCCAACTGGAACCCATGATTACCGATCATAAATCTACTTTTTACCTCAAGGTGTCACAACTGCTCGAAGAAACTGAAAAAACGCTCGCCCTCCTAAAAGAAGCCCAATAACCTAACTGCATGCCAAACCGCATGACTCGACTTTTTCGCTTTTTAAAACAAAAAGTGCGAAAATACGTTCTTTTTAAAAATTGATCAACGATAACTAACGGACTTCGCTATGCAAAAACCAACTTTATTCAGTGGCATTCAACCTTCTGGTGATTTAATGATTGGCAACTATATTGGCTCCATTAAAAACTGGGTGAAGATGCAATCCGATTACCATTGTTTATTTTCATTGGTGAATATGCATGCCATTACCGTTGAACAATCGCCTGCGGATCTCGCTAAGCGTAGCCTGGATTTTGTCGCCCTTTATCTTGCCAGCGGCATCGACCCAGATCAAAGCACCGTCTTTATCCAATCGCATGTGCCCGCCCATAGTGAATTAGCATGGATACTCAACTGCTCTGCCTATATGGGCGAACTCAGTCGCATGACCCAATTTAAAGATAAGTCACAAAAACATGCGCAGAACATCAATGTTGGACTCTTTGATTATCCAGTATTGATGGCGGCCGACATTCTGCTTTACCAAACGGAAAAAGTGCCGGTCGGGGCGGATCAAAAACAACATTTAGAATTAGCGCGTGATATTGCGACTCGTTTTAATAACCGATTTGATCGCGAAATTTTTAAAATTCCTGAACCTTTTATTCC
>CBFHUY010000040.1:0-14361 GCA_965658885.1 Hydrogenovibrio sp. | reverse complement strand
TAACAGCTCTAATGAAGGTAAACAGATCAAAGAGCAACTCCTTGAAGCCAAGGGCTTGATTAAAAGCATTAAGAGTCGAGGCGAAACCCTGCTCCGAGTTGGACGCTATATTATTGAAAAACAAGCTCGTTTTTTTGATGAAGGTGAACAGGCTATGCATCCAATGGTACTGAGGGATGTCGCCGAGTCACTGGATCTTCACGAGTCGACGATTTCTAGAGCAACCAATCAAAAATACATCCAAACACCGAGAGGCACTTTTGAATTAAAGTATTTTTTCTCAACTGGTGTTTCTCAATATGGCAACGAAGACCAATCGGCCATTGCCATCAAATCTCATATTAAACAGCTCATTGAGAACGAAAATCCAGCTAAACCATTAAGTGATAATAAATTAATGAGTTTATTAGAAGAAAAAGAAATTAATGTCGCTCGACGAACCATCGCCAAGTACCGAGAATCGATGAATATTCCTTCATCGAGTGAGCGCAAGAAAATGAACCAATTTAAGTAACCCCTTTTTTATAATAGTTTAAGGTTTTATATGATTCCAAAACAGCCAATCGAAATGCGTCAAGAGATGCGTCAACAACAATGGGAAGAACAGGCCGAGTTCAAAGAATATATGTCTGCGGTCAACCCACCCATGCCGCCTATCGATGTCGTCGATTATCCAGCCGAATTACATCAACAGGGAGAGACTCGGATTATTGGGTTTGACCATTCTCAATCACTTGATGTCAAGTATCCGGCAACCACACCTAACTTAATGGCCAGCTTCTTAAGAATAAGACCCAATACCAGCCTTAAAACCGATGCAATCGCCACCTCCCAAGTGTATTTTGTCATTCGCGGTCAAGGCAAAACGCAAATGTCTGAAGGCACCATAGAATGGAAAGCTGGCGATCTGTTTACCTTGCCATCCGTCGCCGATGCACTCCATACGGCAACAGAAGACAGTGCGCTTTATTGGGTACATGATGCCCCTTTATTAAAATATTTAGGCGTTCAGCCAACTGAAAAACGTTTTTCACCTGTGCTGTATACCCATGAGCGCTTGACACAAGAGCTGGATAAAGTACGTAAAGAAGCTGCCGGGCGCAATCGTACGGGTGTTTTGCTTTCCAACCCCCATTGTCCACACACGCTAACACTCACCCATACACTTTGGTCTTTATATAATGCGCTGCCTGCTGGCGTCACGCAAAAGCCGCATCGACATAATTCCGTCGCGCTAGACTATTGTGTGTCAGCCGGGCCAGACACCTATACACTGATTGCCAAAGACATTGATGAAAACGGCGAACTTGTCAATCCGATTAAAGCAAACTGGACGGCAGGGTCGGTTTTTGTGACGCCACCCGGTTGGTGGCACTCCCATCATAACCATTCAAATGAAGATGCCATTGTACTGCCAATCCAAGATGCTGGAATTATCATGAATATGCAAGTTTTGGACTTCCAATTCATTCAGTAAGTTGCTTAAATAGCGTGTCGTTAATTTCAACTGGCATGCTATCAGCGCCTGAAGCCTGAATTTTGGAGAACATACATAGATGCAAAACAGTGACTATACCATCACGATTATTGAAGATGATGTCTTACAATTAGAAAACCTTGAGACAGCCTTAACGTCACAGGGTTTTAAGGTAAATGGTTTTAGCAATCGACAAGAGGCTGAAGCCAGTTTTAATGCGTCCTTACCCGATTTAGTCATTTCAGATATTATTTTGGGTAGCGAAATGGATGGCGGCTTTGATGTCGCGAAAAAATTACTTTCATACGATCGTGCCATTCCCGTTATCTTTTTGTCTGAGCGTCAATCGGAATTTGATATTCATACTGGGCATGCACTTGGTGCCATTGACTACCTTCCTAAACCCATTAGCTTAAGTGTGCTGACCATTAAGGTGAAGAACTTATTGCGCATTACCGGTAATGCCCACGCTGATCAACATCAAGATCACTCGTTGATTGAAGGTTTGGAGTTGGCTCAAAATGAGTTTAAAGCCTATTGGCAAGCTCACCCATTAGAACTGACGGCCACCGAGTTTGAGATGTTGAAACAGTTTGCATTAACGGGAGAAAAAGGCGTGGTCACTTATGATCGACTTCAAGAATCGACCCAAGGCGTTGTCGAGCGGAATACCATCAATACCCATATCTGCCGCATTCGATCCGCTTTCAGAAAAGTGGATCCCGATTTTAACCTCATCCATAATGAGTACGGACGCGGTTATAGCTGGTATCAAAAATAATCCAATTTAGCTGAAAAACCACCAGGCCTGGTGGTTTTTATAGAATCAAGGGTGAACAATGCAATTTTTAAAGGACTATCGGCTGCGTTTTTCAATACGAAGTCGATTTTTTATCCTACTTTTATTACTAACCGTTCTCCCTTTTCTTGCCTACAACTTTGCTGTTGATTTACATCGGTTATTGCTTAAAAATCAAGCGATTATTCAACAACAGACCGTCATTAACCTTTCTTATATTTTAGAAAATAGAACGGATTTATGGGCACTGCAAATCCAAGCGGGCAATCCGACCAGTCAATTATCTCACTTAAACCTAGACAAATCAGCACTTTGGATTGTTAATGAAATTGGCCAGGTCACCTATGTCGTGGGCCGTTTAGAAAAGAACCACACCAATCTACAAAGCCAATCACTTTTTAGTCGATTAGGGCATTTTTTAATTAAATCACTCTCCACCATTATGCCCTTTTCTCTGCCCTACCCTTATCCTCAAAGTCGAACCCCGGAAACTTTTCTTGTTCAACAGGCAATCAATGGCCGCAGTTTTCAACAATATCGAATGAGTATTGAAAACCAACCCGTCTCGCTCATGTCGGCCACACCGTTAAAAGTCGGTAACCGCATTATTGGTGCGGTGGTATTGGAACAAAGTATGGACAGCCTATTAACCGAATCTTTGGAAACTTTTTACCGGCTCATCGGTATTGGTGGCCTGGTGTTTTTGTTGGTCATCTTTGGTGCCATTCTGTATATTGCATCCCTATCCAATCGAATCGTGCGACTGGATAAAGATGTTCGCAATACCTTTGATAACTATGGCAAGGTTAATCAATTTCAGTTTCCTGACAAAAAGCGCTTAGGCTATGATGATGAATTAGCGGACTTACGACACCATATCTATGAAATGCTGACACAGTTGGCCTCTTATGAGCGTTACCTAAAACAACTCCCTCGGACCTTGCGCCATGAAATTCATAACCCGCTTAACCGACTCTCCATGTCTTTATCGCTATTGGAAAAAGATATTGATCACAAACAAGTTCACTACTCACAGCATGCCTTAAAACAACTTAAGCAAATTATTGCTTCTTTATCAGAAGCCTCAAGCATTGAAGACAGTTTGCAGCAGCATACGCCAGAAGCTTTTGATATCAGTGAAATGTTAAAACTCTATTTTGATAGCCTAGAAGAAATGCACTCGGCAAATGAAATAGAAACCGATAACCAACTTGAAGAACCCGTTATCATTTTAGGCGATGGCTTTATGCTTGAACAACTAATGGATAAATTGATTGGCAATGCCAAGGATTTTAACGATCATAAGCATCCTATTTTAATCTCGGCACATAAAGCAGACAAATCCATAGTAATTGATATTAAAAACAGTGGTCCTTATTTACCTTCAGGATTTGAAAAACAAATTTTTGACGGCATGATGTCAATTCGCGAAGCCAACTCAGACGATCAAGCTCATCTCGGGCTTGGCTTGTTTATCGTTAAATTAATTACCGATTTCCACCATGGCAAGATTGAAGCGAATAACCTGATTGATCCAGATAAGAATTTTTACGGTGTGCAGTTTAAATTAAGCTTACCGATCTTAAAAACGGCTTAACAATTAATAACCTGCGATTGATTGATTAATACTGGCCAATTCTGACAAAGGGTCAGCCGCTTGTGTAATCGGACGGCCAATCACAAGATAGCTCGAGCCAGCTGCCATAGCTGATTCTGGCGTCATAATGCGTTTTTGATCATTGATGGCAGCGGTTTTAGGTCGAATGCCAGGGGTAACCAAACAAAAATCAGCACCCAGCTGCTCTCTTAAAAGAGTCGCTTCTTGAGCAGAGCAAACCACGCCATCCAAACCTGAATCTTGCGCCAATCGAGCCAGTCTCAACACATTTTGTTGTGGCGTCCCGGTTAAGCCAACTTCTGCCAAGTCTTCTGTTTCCATACTGGTTAAAATGGTCACCGCAATTAACTTTGGTTGATGGTCACAACTCGCTATCGCTTCTTTGGCTGCCATCATCATCTTCCGACCGCCAAGCGCATGAACATTTACCATCCAAACCCCCATTTCAGCAGCGGCTTGACAAGCTTTGGCGACCGTATTGGGAATATCGTGATACTTTAAATCTAGAAATACATCGAAACCAAGCGCTATCAATTGCTTAACAAATTCTGGCCCTGCCAGCGCAAAAAGCTCTTTCCCCACTTTTAATCGGCATGATTGAGGATCTAAGGTGTTCACGAACGCCAAGGCTTGAGAGGCTTTTGCAAAATCCAAAGCAATTAAAATTTTAGGATCAAAGTCAGTATTCCGGGTCATAGCGAGCTCTTAATTATTCTGATTGTTTTCGATAACAAGTGGCGTTGATTGGTTAGATTTGGTTTGTTGTGCTGGCTGTTTTTGAGCATCAAGCAATGCTTTTTTTAAAGCAATGATTTCATTTAATTGTTTTTTCTCAGCCTTTTTATGACGATTTATTTGCCATTTGAGCTTTAGGGTTTGTGACAAGAAAATCACGCCGGCGGTTAAAAGCCCTGTTGCAAAGGCGATGACAATTAATAATGAAATAGGAAGTTCAATTTGATACCAGTAAAGATCAAAGGGAACTAAGTCTGGATTCAAGACCCCAAGCAGAAAACCAAGGCCTAAAAAGAATAGAGTAATCGTGATAGAAATTAATTTTGTCATAAAAAAAGGGCCACAATAATTTTGCAATCATTGTAACCCTTTTATCGACTTTGTTGAACGATTTAACCAATTATATCGGTGAAATCTTTTGCTTCGTCAACCCTGTCTCGCAAGAATTTGCCAGGCTTGAAGTGTGGCACACGTTTTTCATCCAACTGCACCTTTTCACCCGTTTTTGGATTACGTCCAAGACGAGCTTTACGGTGATGCAGACTAAAACTACCAAAGCCACGAATTTCAATTCTGTCGCCTTCTGATAAGGAAACTATCATCGAGTCTAAGATTTGATTAACTGCTAATTCAACATCCTTTTGACTAAATTGGGTCTGTTTTCTAGCAATCAATTCAATTAATTCTGACTTAGTCATGATATTTTGTCTCTTTCTTCATTCATTAAAATGTAAGGTCAGTATCGATTTTCAATACAGACCTTAACCGGAAAATTGAAAGGGTTTGGCGCTTAAAACAGCTCGTTTTAAACGCCTTTCAATTTAATCGTCAGAAGAAAGTTGACCTTTTAGCAGATCACCCAAAGTGTTTTGAGCTTGAGGTTGGTTTGAAGAGTAATCTTTAATAGCATTCGCTTCTTCTTGAGCCGCTTTTGCTTTAATTGATAAAGAAACATTACGATTCTTACGATCAACATTCACAATTTTAGCTTCAACTTGGTCACCGACCTTAAGAACCGATGATGCATCACGCGTATCTTCATCTAGTTCAGACACTCGCAAATAACCTTCAACATCATCTGCCAAGTCAATCACGGCCCCTTTTTCGTCAACCGACTTGACTGCGCCAGTAACAATGCTATTTTTACCATTTTCAGCAACAAACTCACCAAATGGATCCTGTTCTAGCTGCTTCAAGCCAAGAGAGATACGCTCACGATCAGGGTCAATTGATAGGATAATCGTTTCAAGCTCATCCCCTTTCTTGTATTCACGAACCGCTTCTTCACCCGGTTGAGACCAAGAAATATCAGTTAGGTGAACCAAACCGTCGATGTTCCCTTCTAAGCCGATAAAGATACCAAAGTCGGTAATCGACTTAATGCTACCGGTAATTTTGTCACCTTTTGAATGGGTTGCAGAAAAGGCTTCCCAAGGATTAACCGTACACTGTTTGATAGAAAGTGAAATACGACGACGCTCTTGATCCACATCCAAGATTTTAACTTTGACTTCTTGCCCAAGATGAACCACTTTTGATGGGTGGATGTTACGGTTTGTCCAATCCAGTTCAGAGGTGTGAACCAAACCTTCGATGCCATCTTCAATTTCAATGAAAGCGCCGTAATCTGTAATATTGGCCACTTTCCCCATGATTTCTGACCCCATTGGGTAACGAGAAACCATATCGGTCCAAGGATCTTCTTGAAGTTGCTTCATACCCAATGAAACACGGTTTTTCTCTTTGTCGAATTTCAGTACCTTAACTTCAATTTCATCACCCACTTGGATGACTTCAGAAGGATGGTTAACGCGACGCCATGCCATATCGGTAATATGAAGCAGACCATCGATGCCGCCTAAATCAATAAATGCGCCGTAGTCTGTTAGGTTCTTAACAATCCCTTCAAGCACAACACCTTCTTCCATGTTGGCTAATAGTGCTTCACGCTCTACTGAATTTTCAGCTTCAATGACTGCACGACGTGAAACCACAACATTGTTACGCTTACGATCAAGCTTAACCAGTTTTAGCTCAACTTCTTTACCTTCAAGGAAACCGAAGTCACGGATAGGACGGACATCCACAAGTGAACCAGGAAGGAAGCCACGAACGCCTTCAACATCAACGGTTAAGCCGCCTTTTACTTTACCAGTTACAAGACCTGTAACTGTTTCGCTATCTTCTAGAGCCGTTTCCAAACGATCCCAAGTCTTAGCACGTTTTGCTTTTTCACGTGATAAACGTGTTTCACCGAAACCATCTTCTAGTGTTTCAAGGTAAACCTCAACTTCGTCACCAACGGCAACTTCAAGCTCGCCGTTAGCATCTTCAAATTGTGACTTAGGAATAGCAGACTCAGATTTCATACCTGCGTCAACTAGGACAGTTTCTTTGTCGATACCGACAACAGTACCGATAATTAAAGAACCGGTTTGGAATTTGTCTTCTTGTAAAGACTGCTCAAATAATTCAGCGAAAGATAATTCACTCATGGATAAGTTACCAAAATTTTCAAACCGACACTGTTTTTCAAATTGGGGTATCCAAATCAGTATCGGGTCAGTTGTTAATAGTCGGCCTCCCAATTAGCCAACAAAAAAATAAATGTCATTCAAATGACGTCATTATAAAAAAACAAAATCCCCGTTCGCAAAATGGAACAGGGATTTTTAAATTCATAAAATTCAATAAGTTAGAATCTAATCTTATTTCATTCAATCAACCCTTTTTGACGAATAGCATTTAATGCTAATTCACAGACCTGTGAAATGGATAAATGCGTCGTGTCAATCGTTAAAGCATCTGCCGCAGGCAACAATGGAGAGGTCGCTCGATTACGATCTCGCTCATCTCTTTCTTTAATGTCTTGAGTTATTTTGCGAATATTAACATCAACTTCTTGATTTTTCAACTGATTAAGGCGTCTTTTTGCTCTTTCTTCTGCGGTGGCTGTCAAAAACAATTTAACCGGGGCTTTTGGGAAGACGACTGTTCCCATATCTCGTCCATCGGCAATTAATCCGGGAGGCTGTGCAAAATCCATTTGACGTTTTAACAATGCGGCTCTCACTTCAGCGATAGACGCAATTTTAGAGGCTGTTGCGGCAACGGCTTCTGTACGAATTTGCGAACTAATGTCTTCGTCCTGATAAAAAACCTTACCCGTCTCAAACCGAACGGGCAAATTTTCAGCTAAAGCCACCAGGCCTGGTAGGTTTTCGATCATTAAACCCTGTTTTTGCACGCCAAAAGCCAGACTTCGATAGATCGCGCCACTGTCCAACAAATGAAATCCGGTCTCTTCACACAAATATTGGGCAACAGTGCCTTTGCCGACACCACTTGGCCCATCAATCGTGATAATACAATCTGTATTCATTTTGTCCCCTAGTCTCTTTGGTGTGCTTGAATGTGTAAACCCACTTCATTTGCCAACGCTAAAAAGGTTGGAAAAGAGGTATTGACGTTAGCACAATCATCAATGGTGATTTCTGCCGCGGCATTTAAGCCAGCAATGGCCATTGCCATTGAAATACGATGATCGTGATGACTTTCTATAACCGCTGCCTGAGGCTTTTGAGCGCCGCCATGAATGATCATTCCGTCCTCAGTCGCTGTCGCATCAATACCAACCGCTTGTAACGCATCCGCCATGACCTGAATACGGTCTGATTCTTTAACACGAAGTTCTTCAGCACCCGTTAAAACCGTTTTCCCTTCGGCTGCTGAGGCCGCCACAAATAATACGGGAAACTCATCAATTGCCAATGGAACCAGCGACTGCGGAATGTCAATACCTGTCAACTTAGATGAGCGAATATGAATATCCGCAACCGGCTCACCGCCGACAATACCAGAGTTTTCTAGGGTAATATCCGCGCCCATCAGTTTTAAAATATCGATCACACCGGTTCGAGTTGGATTGATTCCGACATGCTCGATCACCAGGTCGGCTTCTTTAGCAATTGCTGCGGCAACCATAAAAAAGGCGGCCGAAGAGATATCAGATGGTACATCAATATCCATTGCCCGCAAGCGTCCACCGCCATCAAGTGTCATTTGTGCTCTGGCATTATCCAATTTTTCAGTGGTTACCGGATAGCCAAACCCACGCAGCATTCGTTCTGTATGATCCCGGGTTGGCGCGGGTTCAATCACGGAAGTTTGACCTTCGGCATAGAGTCCTGCGAGCAGAACACAGGATTTTACCTGCGCACTGGCCATCGGCAAATCATAATGGATTGCCGCTAACGGCGCATTATTTTGCCGAGGGCTAATCTTTAAAGGCGGCCTGCCTCCTTCTGCGGTTGAAATCTGAGCACCCATTTCAGACAGAGGCAAGGTTACCCGCTGCATTGGTCGTTTTGATAAAGACGCATCCCCGATTAATTCACATTCAAAATCTTGTCCGGCTAGTATGCCTGCCATTAACCGCATGGCGGTTCCTGAATTCCCCATATCCAAAGGCTTACTGGGCGCTTTCAATCCTTTTAGACCAACGCCATGAATGGTTACCGCACCATCAACTGGGCCTTCAATTTCAACCCCCATTGCCTGAAAGGCTTTGAGCGTTGCCAAACTGTCGTCCCCTTCTAAAAACCCTGTCACATGAGTTGTTCCTTCTGCAATCGACCCCAACATAATACTCCTATGGGAAATCGACTTATCTCCAGGAACTCGGATACGACCTTTAATAACACCGCCAGGTTGAACAATAAATTGAATATTTTTAGACATGAATTATTTTTTCCAATAGATTATCAAATGGGTTTAATTAACCCTTTTTAAGAATGTGTGTATCTCGCGCTGTTTTTGCTTGCTCAAAGAGTTGATATAACGCGTCTCCCTGCTGATTTTCAACCAAATCAATCAAGTGTGTTAATTCAGCTTGGTAATTTTTTAGCCACTTACTAATAGCGATTGGGTTGCTTAAAGCAATATCGCGCCACATCGTTGCGTCACTGGAGGCAATACGAGTGAAGTCTCGGAAGCCGCCAGCCGTGTATTGAAAAACATTGCCCAATTCGACATGGTCATTTAATAAGTCGACTAACCCGAAAGCCAATAAATGCGGTAAATGACTGGTAGCAGCCAGCACTTCATCATGATATTCTGGAGTCATTTCTGACACCTCAGCACCTAAGGCTCGCCAAAGTTCCGTCACCACTCCGATTGCTGCAGGGGATGCCTCATCGGTTGGGGTCAAAATGACCTTATGATTTTGAAATAAATCTGAACAGGCCGCTTCCACTCCACTTTTCTCTTTACCGGCAATCGGGTGTCCAGCAACAAAATTCGGTGGAATTTGACCGAAACAGCTTTTAACTGCGGCTAACACACTAGATTTTGCACTGCCCACATCCGTTAAAATCATTTCAGGTGTCAAGTAGGGTTTCAACTGATTCATAATAGCGGTCATCGCGCCTAATGGAACCGCAATTAATACCAAGTCAGCATCCTTAACGGCGACAGATAAATCCATTTCATACTGGTCGATCACATCCAGTGCAACCGCCTGTTGTAATACATCGGCATGACGACCATAACCAACAATAGCATCGGCATAGCCTAATTGTTTCAATCCTTTAGCGAAAGAGCCCCCAATCAGACCCACACCAATAATCGTAATTTTATTTAATTTTAGTGTCATAGCAGTTCCGATAAAGCCTGAATAAAATGTGCATTTTCTTGTTCCAAGCCGATTGAAACTCTTAAATACTCAGAAAAAGCCCCTTGTTTCGCAACTGGACGGACAATCACCCCTTTTTCCAATAACGCCTGATTCATTTGTAATGCCTTAGGCCCTAAATGAACACAAACAAAATTCGCTTGAGAATCAATATAATTTAGATTGTTTTCTAAAAAGAACTGGGTAAGTTGTTGCATTCCTTCATGATTTAGAGAAACGGTTTTTTCAACAAATTGACGATCTTCCAATGCCGCAGTGGCGGCCACCTGTGCAAAATGGTTGACGTTAAAGGGTGCACGAACCTGATTAAGATAGCCAATTAATTCTGCCGAACCGACCATATACCCGATACGCAAGGAGGCTAAGCCATAGGCTTTTGAAAAAGTTCTAGAAACCAATAAATTGGGATATGCATCAAGATAATCTAAGCCATTGGCATACTGGGGATCACGAACATACTCAAAATAGGCTTCATCTAGTACCACGATCACCTGCTTGGGAACCTGATCAATAAATTGTTGCCATTCAATTTCTCTAAACAAGGTGCCAGTCGGGTTATTCGGATTGGCTAAATAGATCACTTTCGTACGATCGGTAATCGCGTTTGCCATCGCAACCAAATCATGTCCCCAGTTTTTGGCAGGCACTTTAATGCCGGTTGCCCCAACGATTTGCGCGCTGATTTCATAAACTGGAAACGCATACTCAGAAAAGAGGATTTCATCCCCTTTTGCCGCAAACACTCTTGCGACCAGTTCCAATAATTCATTCGATCCATTTCCTAATGCTATCTCTTGTGGGGTTCTCCGTAAAAAATCAGCTAGGGCATTTTTTAAGGCAAAGCAGGCACCATCGGGATAGCGACCAATATCGACCAACGCTGTTTGAATCGCTTCAATTGCTTTGTCACTCGCACCCAATGGATTTTCATTGGATGCCAGCTTCGTAATTTTATTCAATTGATATTCGCGCTGACATTCAGAAATCGGTTTTCCGGGTTGATACGCTTGAATCGCTTGAATGTGTGGTAGAACTTGATTTTTAAATAACGATTCAGACATAGAGGACAAAACTTTTCAATAAAAACATTAGGTTAAAGGAGAAACCGGAAAAGATCCCAACAATTTAAAGAAGCTCGTTTTTGAGGCAACTTCTTGAAGTGCTTCTGCTAACAAGGTATCTTTTTGATGCCCCAGTACGTCAACAAAAAAGAGATAATCCCATTTTGCTTGATTGGAGGGTAGGGAAATAATCCGTGTCATACTGATATCGCGCTTTGCAAAACTCGATAACACATCTAACAAAGCCCCTGCTTTATTCGGCATCGACAAAATCATTGCCGTTTTATCATCACCACTGGGTTCGGTTAATTCTTTACCAACCACCCAAAATTTGGTGGTATTGTCTTTTCGGTCTTCAATATGGCTTTCCAAAATTGAAAGTTGGTAAAGCTGAGCAGCTTGTTCAGATGCGATGGCCGCCAAATGTTCATCCTTCTGTGCCATTTGCGCGGCCAGTGCATTGGAATCCACCGCTTCCACGGCAACGCCAGGTAAATTGTTTTTTAACCAATTTTCGCATTGTCCCAAGGCTTGTGGGTGTGCCACCACCTTTTTTATCAATTCGTGCCGACTGGCCTTCGAAAGCAAACAGTGCTCGATCAACAAGCTCACTTCGCCAGAAACCTTTAACGAGCTGTTTAATAATGCATTTTGCGTTTGCTTAACAACCCCTTCCGTTGAATTTTCAACCGGGACGAGACCATAATTGGCCTCACCTTTCTCAACCGTATCAAAAACAGCTTCAATTGAAGAAACGGCATAAGGATGCACTGAAGACCCAAATTGTTTGATCACACCTGCATGGGTATAACTGCCCTCTGGCCCGAGATAAGCGACCTTAATGGGTTGCTCCAGGGCTAGGCAAACAGACATGATTTCACGAAACAACCGCGCCATATCATCATCGGATATTAGCCCTTTGTTTCGTGCTTTTACGGCTCTCAAAACTTGCGCTTCGCGTTCCGGACGATAAAAAACCGCCTCTACTTGACCGCCCTGAGTTTTGATATCAGCAACTTTTTGAGCATACTCAGCGCGACGTGAAATCAGTGATTGGATTTGTTGATCGACTTGATCGATTTCCTGACGGATTTCATTTAATTGTTGCAACTCAACATCATTCGGCATAGATATAGTTCATTTTTATTATTCAACAATCTTCATTCGATTAAGCGTTCTTTTGTTCAAAGGCTTTCATAAAGGCTAATAAGGCATCCACGCCTTCTTCAGGCATCGCATTATAAATACTGGCTCTCATGCCACCATAAGCTTTATGGCCTTTCAAACTCAACAAACCAGCGGCTTTAGACTGCTGTAGAAAAGCGGCGTCTAAATCAGCAGATGGCAATTTAAAGGTCACATTCATCCAAGAACGCACCTTTGGATCAACCTCATTTCGATATAATCTAGATTGGTCAATATACTCATAAAGCTTTTGTGCTTTACGTTGATTGACTTCAGCCATCGCCGTAACGCCCCCCTGATCCTTAATCCAGTCAAAGACCAACCCCGCTAAATACCATGAAAAAGTGGCTGGGGTATTGAACATTGACCCATTGTCAGCATAGGTTTTCCAATTCATTAAATTAGGCGTCTCGCTACGTGCTTGACCAAGCAAGTCATCTCGAACAATCAAAATAGCCAGGCCTGCCGGTCCAATATTCTTCTGAGCGCCCGCGTAAATCACGCCATAATCTGCAACATTAATGGGGCGAGATAAAATGGTTGAGGAAAAATCAGCAATAATCGGTTTATCAGTCTGAGGAACGGATTGAAATTCGACACCCGTAATCGTTTCATTTTGGCAAATATGACAATATTTCGCTTTATCTGACATTTTCCACTCAGATGGGTCCGGAATGGTGTTTTCAGCCGTCGCCACGATATTGACATTCACATAGCGTTTGGCCTCTTTGATCGCTTTTTGCGACCAGACACCTGTATTAACATAATCCACCACATCATCAGGCTGAGTCAGGTTCAAAGGGATTCCAGCAAACTGTAAGGATGCGCCACCGTGCAAAAACAGTACCTTATAATTGTCTGGGATGGCCATAATCTCGCGCAATGTTGCTTCAACATGATCTGCCAACGCCATAAATTCAGGGCTTCGATGACTCATTTCCATCACCGACATGCCGGTTTGTTGCCAGTCCAAAAATTCGGATTGTGCTTTTCTCATCACCGCCTCAGGCAACATCGCTGGGCCGGCACTAAAATTAAATGCTCTCATTAAGTCTTTATTCTCTTGCGTTTATTCTGATAGGGTATCTTTGTCAATGTCACTGGCGGTGTTGCTGTCAGCTTCATCAAGTCCTTCAATGGCCTCTATCAAGTCTTCCTGCACATCCACAACAGCCAAACCAACAACCATCTCGCCCTTACCAACATTAATCAATTTCACCCCTTGGGTGTTACGTCCAACAATGGAAATCTCAGAAACTCGGGTGCGGACCAAAGTCCCTTTATTGGTAATCAAAACCACTTCCTGGTCAGGTGTTACGACGACGGAAGACACCACCTTACCGTTTCGCTCAGACGTTTTAATCGAAATGACACCTTGACCACCACGATTAATGGTCGAATAGTCATCCACTGGCGTACACTTACCAAAACCATGCTCTGTCGCGGTGAGGATAAGGGTATCTGGTCGAGCAACTTGCATGCTAATGATATTCATGTCTTCTTTCAGCTTCATGCCGCGAACACCACGCGCTTGACGCCCCATAACACGCACATCATTCTCTTCAAAACGAATAGCCTTACCGACATTACTAAACAACATAATATCTTGTTCACCATCGGTAATGGCAGTCCCAACCAGTTCATCATCGTCTAATAGGTCAACCGCGATAATGCCATTGGCACGCGGGCGGGAAAAGTCAGCTAATGCAACCCGTTTAACGGTCGATTTCTTGGTTGCCATAAATACAAAATAGCCATCGGAAAATTCTGATACTGGCAAAATGGAGCTAATAA